>MPMQ01000097.1 GCA_002238585.1 Kistimonas sp. bin40
CCAAGCCTGCCTCTGTGCAAACGGGTGGCGCCCGTTTTCCGTGACATTTCTTTTTGATTCCCCGTCAGGGCGGCATCAGGGCCGCCTTGTTTCGCTTTGTCCTGATGTCGTTGCAGGACCCTATGGGGTAGCTGTTCTGCGGAGGCAGGGTGTCGATATGCTTCTGCGAAGCGGAATTTTATCCTGAAAGTTGTGTTTTTCCTGTGCGTAAAGAGGGTGTCCTGGAGGGGGCGGCTCTTTGTCCGGATGATGTGCAGGGGGGGTGTGCTTGATGGGGGGGTATGGATCGAGTACCCAGCCTTGTTTATCAAGAATTATTGAACGGCGCGGTCAGTGATACGTGGAAGTAGTGCCGGGAGCAGTACAGGGAGGTTGGTCCATGAATGTAGATAAAAATGGTGTAGCCACGCAGGTTCGCGCCCGAGAGCAGGTAGACCGTGAAAGGAGTCAGGAAGGCAATGCAGTCCAGCAGGGGAAAAATGTCAGTATTGGCTCCTCCGGAGCCGGGATGATGGGGGAGGCCAAGGGCCAGGGGAGCCCTCTGGCGACGCGTTCGCTGGACCTGTGGGATGTTGGTGCTGCTGTGCCGACGGCGAGATTGGTTCCCGACGATAGTGATGGGAGGGTTGCTGCCAGTTTGCAAGAGACGCAGCTGAGCAGCTCGAGGACAGAGTTGGAGGCAGGCCTGCGCGGCTTTGACGGGAAGACGGCGCAAGGGCAAGTACAGGAACAGCGGGCTCTGGAAAAGCATTTCTACGGCGATGCCAGTCTGCAGGCCTTGGCCCGAGCCGAACGGGACACCATCCTGAAGGAAATGAATGACAGGATTCGTGAGATCAGGAGCAAGGCGACACGCACGGATCCCGATGAAGAGCGAATCTCTGCTATCAAGATGGATGTGCACAACAGGACAGGCTTTAGTTACGAAAAGCTCAGCGAAGAATCGATGCCGCTGCTCCCGAAGGTTGTGTATGCCGTATGGAGAAAGGCCGAGGCCGACTTGCTGAAGACAAAGGAAGCTTTCAAGGAAAATGAAAAGAGTCTGGAGGCGCTACTGGAACATAGGTATTACGAGCCAGAGAGCGCGAAGCTGGGCAAGGAAATAGAGAATGCCCGAAACGGGATGGAAACCTGCCGGGATGGGATGGTGGTGGAAGCGGTTGCACAGAAAGACGAGTTGTGCCAGGCAGTCGATAACCTGGGCGCAGCTGACGCGTCTTTGATGGACGAAAAAGGAAACATGGATGCTGGAATTGGTGAGCTGAACCAGTCGATAGCCAAAGCCATCAGGAGGTCACAAGGTTTGGCGGCTGCCACCAAAGAGCTGGAAGCTGATGTTGCCAGTCTCCGGCGGCGGGCCGCAGGTTTCTTCGAAGATGAGTCCATGGCGGTGGGTGCCGAGGGCTTAAGTGCGGAACAGGGACGACTGATGGAGGTTGTCGAAGAGCTGGAAGAAACAGAGACAAAGCTGGAAAGTTCCTGGCGTGACATTGGCCAACATCTGGGGAGTTTTTCATTCAGGGAAGCTTGGCTTTCGCTCGACGATTACAGGTGCCAGAAGGCAGAGGAAGCACGACTGCGGGAGCAGGTGCGAACAAGAGTAGACAATGTGAACTTCTATTGCCGGCGTGTGACCAAACCGCCGTTTTCAGGGCAGTCGACCTGGCCTGAGACGCTACCCATGATGGTGCGCATGGACAGTGACGGCAAGGTGTCTCTGACAGAAGATGCTGCGCGATGGGTCAAGGAGGTGTTTCCCTCCCTTGGCTTTCACCGGGCTCGCATTGCGCCATTTTACACAAAGGCGCCCAGTGGCGAAGTTGAAATGAAAATTGGGATTATTCCGTATCCCGGTGGCAAACGGCTGCTTGGCGATGAAATAGCCCAGTTCGTACGCCAAAATAATGGGGAGGAGGAGACGGCGTCATGATCATTTCTGGTGTTTGTGAGGTTCAAGGAAGAGCCCGCTTCTCTGTATGCCCGTCAGAGTAGGGCCTCGAAAAGGTGATACCACCGGACGGGGATACATTCGGGGCAGCTGAACAAGTTTGGGGTAAAAACGATTGTGAGCGGCAGATGGCCTGAACACAGTCGTCTTGATTTTTAATAAAGGAAAAGGCGGTCTGATGTTGCAATCGGGCCGCCTTTTTTTGCTGTTGCGCTCGTTCGGATGATAGCCCGGAGCCAGGCCTGGCTCTGTGCAAACGGGTGACGGCCCGGTTCTCAGATAACATGTCTTTCTGACTCCTTGTCAGGGCGGCACAGAGACCGCCTGTTTTCGCTTTGTCCTTATGTGGTTGCAAGACGTTGTGGTTGCAAGACGTGATGGTGGTAGACACTGCCGGACGCAGGGTGTCGATATGCTGTCTTTATGCTTCTGCAAAGTGGAAGTCGACCCTGAAAGTGGTGGCTTTTTAGTTTGTGAGGATGGGATGTTGGAGAGGTCGTCTTTCCTTGACCATGATGATGTGCAGGGGTGTATGTGCTTGATGGGGGGGCTATGAATTGAGTGCCCAGCCTTCGTTTCTCCAGAACCCTTTGAGTGGCGCTGCGAGTAACGCGTGAAAGCGGTGTCGAGACCAGTACAGGGAGGTCGGTCCATGAAGGTGAAGAGCAATAGTTTTTCCGGGGAGCTTCAAGCCCGGGGAGAGGTGGGCAGGGAACGGAAAGGGGACGCAACAGCATCCCTGCAGGGAAAAAGTGTCAGTGTCGAGTCCGCCCGGCCTGAAGTGGTGGGACGGGCAGCTGGGGGAGCCTTCTCGCGACAAACCCATTCGCTGGAGAGCCGGCGTGTCAATGTGACTGAGCCGACGGATAGTCTGGGTCCGGCAGATGGTGACGGCAAGGATGCTGCCAGCTTGCATGCGTTGCAGCCAGGCACTTCCCGGGCAGGATTGGAGGCCAGCTTGCGCTGCGACCAAGGGCAGAATGCGCAAGATCTGGACCAGCAGGTTCTTGAAAAGTATTTCTATAGTGATGGCGAGATAGTGGCCCAGGCCAAAGCCGTGCGGCAGGCGGTTTTTCAGCCAGCGGATACAAAACTCAGGCGACTCAATAACCAGTCGGAACAGAATGTTGCAGCTCCCGCCTTGACGGGGACAGTCAGGGACAATCTGCTGGAGCAGACAGGATTGACCCACGCGCAGCTACAGGCGCAGGAAGTGCCGCTGCTACCGAAGCTCATGCGTGCCGTATGGGACAAGGCCGAGACCAGATACCGCGAGACAAAGAACGCTTCCGAGGAAAGTCAGGGGCTGCTTCGTCAGTTGAATCTGCAGCATGTGCATCTTACGCAAGGCAGCGAGAACTTGCGTAAAAAAATAGAGGCAGCCCCGGAAGACAAGGCGGCTTGGCGAGCTGGTATGCAGGGGAACAGGCGAGCAGAGCGAGACCGGTTGCGAGGAATGATCGATCAGTTGAACAAGGCTGTCACATCCTGGGAGAGCGAGAAAGAACAAGTTGATGCCAGGATCGGTGAGTTGGACAAGCAGATAGGTCAAGTGAGTGATCGGTCACAAGATTTGACCCGTGCCACCAAGGAGCTGGAGGCTGATATTCCCGTTCTTCGGCGGCTGGCCAGCGGTTTTGAGACAGAAGCGGAGGTGTACAGCGCCGGGAAGTTAAGCAAGCACCAGAGGCAACTGGGAGTGCTTGTCGAAAACATGGGGAAAACACAGACAAAGCTGAAAAACGCCAGGAGTGACATCGGCCGTCATCTACGGCGGCTGTCATTCAGAGCGGCCTGGCGCTCTTTCGGCGACTACAGGCATCAGAAGACTGAGCAAGCAATACTGCGGGCGCAAGTGCAAACAGAAGTATCCAGTGTAAAGAGGTTATCTGAGAAGTTGGGGGATCCGGCCTTGCCCTTGATGGTGGCCATAGACAGTGACGGCAATGTGTCTTTGTCACAAGAGGCTGCGCGATGGGTTAACAATGAGCTTCCCAATCTGGGCTTCCACGAAGCGCGCATTGCGCCATTCTACAGAAAGCTGGGCAATGGCGATGTGAGAATGGATATTGGGGTTATTCCGTATCCGGGTGGAAAACTGCTGCTTGGAGATGAAATTGATCAGTTCGTGCGCCAAAAAACGGCGGAAAAAAAGGAAGCGTAGCAGGAGAGAGAGGCTGTGGCCGCTCCCGGTGCCGTGCAAAATTTGAGCGAGGGCGGGCGAGCGCTGTCGCGTGCACGCGCGCAGAGGACGGAGACGGGACGATAGATGTTTTCTTTGAGCCGACTGCGAGGCTTGCGCAGGAGAGCCCAGCTGCTGTTGATGGCGATCAGATTGATTCCCCGGAACAGTGATCCAGCAGGGCGGCAATAAGCTTGCGGCAGTTGAGGCTTTTGAGTCCTGCCTGACCAGCTGAAGAAATCTGGAGTGGAAGCGATTGTGAGGGAAAAATTCTCTGAGCAACAGTCATTGTAAGCAGTCATTGTAAAAAGGAAGGCGGCCTGGTTTTGCAATCAGGCCGCCTTGCGTATTCTGGCGAACTTGAACAGTCCTTCTGTTTTACTTGAACACCCACAACCCGCTGCGCATATCGCCTTTCAACAGGGTGAATCATGCCGGCGCGGTGATCCGGCACGGTGATAATGGAGGTGGGCCTTGTGCCTTGTACTGGTGGTCACTAACTGGTTGGGCATGAAAATACAGGAGTGGGGCGCAAACAGTGCGCACAGCAGGAAGAAATCATGAGGAGGCAGGAGCGGCTACTCTTGCTGCGCAGAATATGGAATCAGTCACTTTGAATGCCGATGTTTGCTCCCATGTCAGTATATCGCCTTTTTCAGTGACGGATTCTCAAGACTGGGAGCTGGCGGACAAGGCGTGTCACTTACAGCAAGGACGGTCCCCTTGCTCCAGGTGCTTGTGATGCAGCATCGCCAAAGATAAAACCTTCAGTATGCTGTGGTGGCGCCTGGCCTGGCAGCTGGAACAGGGGCCGAACCACCATTACTTCTGCGCCCGTATCTCTGTACGACAATAGACCTCCAGTTTTGCAGGGTCTTGCGCGCTGGGGATAACAAATTCAAGGTAGGAAGCCCGCACACGGGGAAATTTTTTTGCCCAGCCTCTGAGTTTTTTGACATAGCCCCGGTCACCTGTGAGGTTGAGGGCTGCTGGCAGCTGCTCAGGATCTATGCCATCCCGGCTGGAGGTATAGGTCGAGCCAAAGGAAGCCCAGCTTTCCTTGGGAGCCTTGCTGGCGCCAGGGCCTATGTACTGTCGTATAAGCTGATAATGGCCGGGTCTCTCTTCACTGAGCTTCAACTCTTGTTCCTGGAGTAGTTTCCTGAGCTCTTCAGGTAGAGAGTACTCATCAGTGACAGTCACGAGCGCATCTTCGATTTCCCGCTCCATCCGCTGGTCGTACAGGCTCTCGTCTGGAAATCCCTCTTCCATATGTATCTCGACCACCTTGCCCTCCGGCGGTGCTGCCACAGCAAGCAGCGCCCCTCCAGCAAAAATAGCGGTCAGCATGGCTACGGAGAGTTGAGCCAAAAGGGAAACAGACAGTTTTCTTGTTGAACAGGGCATAAATACCTCCAGTCTTGGTTCAAAGTTCAAAGTTGTACCTACCTGTTGTTGGAGTCATCACAGGTAGATAAAGTTCCCCGCAGTGGCAGCAGCAGACAGAAGCATGAAAAGAGGCGGACGGAGCATGTCGTCTTCCGGACAATCGCTGTCAGTGAACAATGAAGAACAAAGCAGTAATGGCCAACGCTGTGACCGGCTTGCACAGGGGCTGGTGCTTCACAGCCGGGCCCTGGCGGGCTTGCCGGGAATCCGTGTCTGTGGGCTAAGGCTCAACATCCAGATGCCAGACGCAGTAGTAGACATCCTGCCCCTGCGGAAATCGCTTGCTGGGGCGGGCAAAAACGCCCAGGGAGCCTCCCGCGCCGGGCAAGCGCATGGTGGGATATCTCAGGTTGCGGGCATGGTGTTTGAACACAGAGGTCAGCAGTGTTTGTACAGCCTCCTGAGGGAATCCCCATTTCACATCACAGTGGTGGTGGATGGACATAAACGCGGTGCCTGACTCGTCAACAACAGCGGGGGAGTCGAGGGCCGAATGGGGATGCCAAGGATTATAGTTCTCCCGGATGACGCCGGCGTAGTGTCGTATAACGTAAAAGCGACCAGCCTCGGCATAATGTACTGCCAGCTCTTCTTCAGAGAAAAGCCAGGAGATTTCCAGGGGGGTACAGAGCCATTGCCAGGCCTTCTCCAGGGTGATGCGCTCTTCTTCGTCAGCGCTGGTGGAGAAAGTCTCGTTAGGGTAACAGGTCCCTTCAGGCGCTTGCGGACTGTCCGGATTATTGCAACGGGTGGGCATGGCTCTGGAGAGCTCCCGGAGCATGTTTGCAAGGACTTTCTCGATACTGCGGTCGTACTCGTCGTCGCTCTCAGTGGTGGGGACAACAGCCAGTGTTCCCCAGTGAGAGGGGCACAGCCAAGGGAATGGACGCCAGGCAAAAGCGGTTTCCCAGGTCAGAAGGCTTGTCAGGAAAACGGCTGCCAGGCGGAGGAGGCCGGCAATGCTTCCTGTACGCGTGATGCAATACATGAGGGCTCTTTCGCGCTGGCAAGGTGAGCCCCTTTGGAGTCAGAACAGTACAAGAAAGTTCCCGGCCGTTCATGGACACTCTGGTGCCGGGATGGCACGCAGGCTGGCCGGGGGGGCTTGTGCGGGAGCAGCTGTGCCGCCTCAAAAGGCAGATGCCCGACGCTGGTGTCAGGCGTTCAACAGCAGCAGTTCTCCACCGCTGACGGTGCCCTGTACTTTGAAATCAGGGTCTACCAGGGTCAGGTTGGCGAACTGGCCTGCTGCCAGCTGGCCCATGGTGGTTTCCAGACCAATGGCCCGTGCGGGGTTGATGGTTGCCATACGGCACACGGCATCGGCAGGCAAGCCACAGGCCAGCGCGTTGATGACAGCCTGTTCCATCGTCAGCGCAGAGCCACCCAGGGTGCCATCGAGATTGCGGCACTGACCGTCCTGACAATAGACACGGTGCCCGCCCAGCATGAAAGACTCCAGTGTGGTGCCGGAGGCCGGCGTACCATCGGTCACCAGCAGGAGTCGATCCTGCATGAGGCGATGCGCCAGGCGCAGGTTCTCCCAGGCCAGATGGTAGCCATCGGCGATAATGCCGGCGCACAGTGTTTGACTTTCCAGAACGGCACCGACGACACCCGGCTCACGACTGGTCAGCGGGCGCATGGCATTGTGCAAATGGGTTGCCATACGGACACCTGCCTGTTCGGCCGCCTGGATCTGGGCGCAGGTGGCGTCTGTGTGTCCGACGGAGACAACAATGCCATGGGCGCAGAGTGTCTCTATCATGCCGGGCGGACAGACCTCGGGCGCCAGGGTGACCATGCGGATCACATCGCTGTTACGACACAGGAAATCAATGGCGGTCGGGGTTGGTTGGCGCAGGACCCGGGCGTCATGGATGCCCTTGCGATCCGGATTGATGTAGGGACCTTCCAGGTGGAGTCCAGGAACCCTGTCAGGATGACGGTGCCGGTAGTGGCGTACCACCTCGACCGCCTGGGCCATGGTCTGGTCGTCGCTGGAGACAAGTGTGGGCAGAAAAGCTGTACAGCCTGTCCTGAGGTTGGTGCTGTGCATGGTATCCAGGGTGGCAGCATCCAGGGTCTCACCGAAAAGGACGCCGCCACATCCATTGAGCTGCAGATCTATATAGCCGGGAAGAACTCTCAAGGCATTGAGGTCAATTTGAGAGCAGTCGGCTGGTACGTCTTTTCTGGCGACAATGGCCTCTATCCGGGAATCACGCACAATAAGAGCAAGGTCTGTATTGTTATTTTTTTCGGAGAGCAGGAAGTCACTCTCCCCAAAAAGGCGACAGTTGACCATTGCGTAGTAATGATTGCCTTGTCGTTTTTCTGTATGCACGGGAACGGCCTCCGGGGCAGAGCCATCGGCCGGTAGGGGACAGATGGCCTTGTTGCGCTCTTGTCGTTATATCCCCTGGGTGTCAGGGGCCTTGTCAGTTTGCAGAATAGTCAGGGCAGCAGGGTGCGGGGTCAAGCGGAGTCTTGCAGCCCGCATCGGATAAAAATGGTAGTCGTCGTTTTCTCTGGTGGCTGTGCAGGAAGAAACCCGGGACAACAGAAGGTTGATACCTTTGTTCTGATTTCACTGCTGGTGCAGCGGCAACAAGACTGGGTGTGCCGCAGGATAAAACACAGGCGGTGGTTGCCATAGTGGTCAGGCTGAAAGAGAATCCTGTGCTGACTTCAGAATGCCGGAATTTCATTGCCATGCGTATACAAGCTGCGGACCCCACTCGCCTGCCTTTCTGGCTGCGCCTGTTTTTCCACCGCCAGAAAAGAAAGTATGGCCAGCTGCTGCAGCCGGCTCTGGTTTGGGCGCGCCGTCCGCTGTTGTTTCTGGCAGTGGGGGGTTTCTGGGGAGCGATCAACCGCCGCTCCTCGCCATTGCCGGCCGCGCTGCGACAATGGGTGCAGGTCTATGTTTCCCGGCTGACCTGGTGCCGCTTCTGTCTTGATCTCAACGCCAGTTTTTTGCTGGATCATCCCGACAATCGAGCCAGGCTGGAGGCGCTGGATCACTGGGAGGAGAGCCCGCTGTTTTCTCCGGCTGAGCGGGCCGCACTGGCCTGGACCCGGGCCATGTCCGGCACTGGATGTCAGACGAACGACAGTCTGCACCAACAACTGCAAGAGCACTTCAGTGAACAGCAAATCATGGAGCTGACAGCTTTGATTGCCTTTCAGAACATGTCGGCCCGCTTCAATGCGGCTCTGGATATACCGGCCCAGGGGCTCTGTCAGGTGGACGGTCGGGCGGTTGGTTTCTCGCAGGACAGTACCCGGAGTTGATGGTCTGGGGGTACTGGTCATCAGGCATGAGTCCTGTCGTGCATTAACGACAGCAGCCCGAGAAAGATGCTTTCCGGAAATTATGGACTGTCGACGTTGTTCTGTCTGGGGCAGGGTGATTGCGGGAGAGTGAAAAGCCGCTGGAGCTCCCCGGTGATCTGCTCGGCGGGCCGCTGTAAATACAAGATAACAGTCGTGCGTGTGGCAGGTGATATTGTCCCATCCTTCGCCGTATCCTCCGCCTGGAGAGTGGATGCGCGTATAGCAAGTGATTGCCCGGTCCTGGCGTCGTAAAACAGTCCTTTCGATCATCCGGGCCATCTTCCAGGGATGCTGGACATCTGCCAGCCACATAACGCCAATACCAGCGCAAAACCCGGTTGTCAGCAACAGCGGGCAACTTTTCCTCTTCCCCAGACTCATAGCTGCACACAAGGTGCCCCCTTGCCGCTTTTGGGCGTTGGTTAACGGGGGACGTCAGAGGCTTATGGACAGGGATGTGCCCGGACCGGAGGAATTCCCATGAATGGCTGTGCAGATGCGCGAACACTCGCGCTGACGCGCTACCTGAGGCCAGAATTGAGGCCAGAAGCGCCGCTCATAGTGCGTTACACGGAGCCTGCGGCACTGCTTATGGGCGGTATCGTGCACGGAGGCTGCATGTTCCGCCGTGACATTCAGAGCCTGGCAGCGGGCCTGACCGGGGTAGCTGTCCGGGGAGAGTGGCTTGTTGGCTGGCTGCCTGAAACGGCTTTGGCATGGGTATCGGGCATGCAGTCCGGGCTGGTTCCTTTTGCCAGTGCCTGTACGGTTGTGAAAGAGCTGACTGGGCGCAAGCTGGCATCGGTGGAGCTGGGTGCAGTGCTGTGTCTGGCGGTGCCCTTTGTCCTGCCTGTTCTGAGTTTGCTGGGCAGCAGTATTCGACGTCGTGTCAGAGCCAGACAACGACAGTGCCAGAATGATCGGGCTATTTTCAGAGCCCGGATCCAGCAAGCCCGGATACAACAGGGGGCGAACCTGGGGGATGCTGTGCACAGCCCGGCCGGGATTCTGCGCAGTCATGCCAGGCAGCTGAAATGGGTCGGGAGCGTGCAGAAGGCCCTGTCAGCCAGGGGAGCGCGGACACGCACTGCCGTCACCTGCCTGTTGGCAGTGGCACCGCCGGTTGCGGTGTTTCCCCGGCTGGCTGCGCTGACAGGCGTGTCGGCAGCGGTGCCTGTTGTCCTGGGGCTGGCCGCCGCTGGCTGCGGAACTTGCCTGGTGACCAGTTATCTGGACAACCGGCAGGCGCGCGCGCAGGCTCAGGCACTGATTGGTGAAGGTGAAAGATTCGAGCGCCTGGCGCAGGAAGCAGGCACTGATATGCGTCCTCAGGCTGTGCAGGCCGGGGCCAGCGGCGATGCTGAAGACCGCGCCGAGGCGTAAAGGTTGAATCTGTCGTTGTTGGGTAAACCTGTGGTTGCAGTGATGGGTTGAGCTGTCACAGTGCCTGCCGCTGAAAGACTGTCGGCAATGGGAAAGGGCTGGATGGATTTTTTGTCGATCGTCGTGTAGATTGCGCCAGCCTGTGCGCCAGCCTGTGCGCCAGCCTGTGCGACAGTCTGTCCGCGCAATGCAGACTGTGTCTCTGCTTTTCCTTCTTCAGCATTACATCCGGGTTACCGTCAGTTATGTTCCCCAATAGAACCACCTTGTCGCCGGTGCGACCTTCTGCCCCTGTGTCCACAGAGAAAGATTTGGAGCAGAGTATCAAGGCGTTCAACGAAAAATGGCTGCATGAGTGCGCTCAATTAAGGAACGATCATTACCGCCTGCGCGAACTGGCGCAGGAGGCCAGGGAACTGTTGGCGACCTTGTCACGAAAAGGCGTACAGGAGGAGCTGCCCGCCCCCTGTGCTCTCAGCGGGCTGATGGCGACAGTCACAGGCCTGCTGGGCCGGTTTCCCGGTTCAAGACAGACAAGGGAAGACCTGCAGCAGGGGATGCGTAATTTTTTGCGTATGCTGATGCAACACCAGGTTCTGGTTTCCGGCCTCTCCGGAGCATCCGTAGCCGGACGCGATGGAGAAGACAGAAAAACAGTGGGGCGTTATGCCGAGCGTTTCATGAGAGCCGTGGTAGCCGCCCACAGTGCTGACCGGGTGTCTGAATCCCGGGAACTGTGTACCACTCTACTTGCGTCTGTGCAGGACAGCTTCCGCTATTTCAGG
>MPMQ01000098.1 GCA_002238585.1 Kistimonas sp. bin40
GCGGGTGCGGGAGTCGGCCGGCGCCCTGCAGCGTACAGGCAATGCAGAGCATGATGCGCCGGCCTGCGAGCCTGCAGCTTCCCCCGTCAAGAGGGAGCAAAAAACAGGCAGGACAAAACGCAGACGGCCGCCTGCCAGGCGCTGCGGCACCGCCTCTTGCGCTGGCAGTCGGCGCAAACAGCGCCGTTCACAAGCACTGGATGACTTTGCTGTGGTGCGCAGGCAGCGCTCAGCAGGTTCGCCCCACCAGAAGACGGCAAGAAACAGCGAACAGGACGACCAGAACCCTGACCAGTATCGGAATCGTCCCTTCTCGACCTGTACGGGCCCCTTTGTCCGATTGAGGCAGGACAATTTTCGCAGTATTCACGACAATCTGGACGGCTGCTACGGGCTGGAAGAGAACCTGGTCCTGCGCGGCGACCAGGCCCGGGATATGTTCCCGGTAGGCAATAGCACGCATCCGTTCACCGGCTTTATTCTCAGCCAGAGTATTCGTGGCGTGCCTCTGTACGTCAGTGTGCACCTGGAGCGGCTCCAGGGGGATGCCGTGTTGTTCGGGGCAGCCCGGGACGCTGAGATCAGGCTGTATCTGCAGGACACCAGCCTGGTGGCGCACAATGGCAGCCGTGCGGCACTGGTCGGCGAGCTGCAGGGCAACAACTGGTTGGGCACTACCGGGCTGCACAACAGCCTGTTCAATGCCACAGGAACCGGCCTGGTGCAGGCCGGGCTGGTGGGCACCACCCTTGGCGCCCACAATACGCTGGCTGTGCGCGGGGTCAGCGGCACCCGGATGCAGGCGTTGGCGGTGGGGGCGTCCGGCTCCTGTCAGCCGCAGGCCCTGGCCAGCCTCGGGCTGGGTGTGTTGCAAAGCAGCGGCAGACAAGATGTTTTTCAGCAGGGTATCAGGGACAACCAGTTACGGGCCCGGGCTGACAACGGCTGGGCGGCGACGGCCATGCTCGGTGTGCTGGGCCAGCCGCATGGGCACAGCGGACAGCTGTGGAGCCTGCAGCACCAGCTGTATGACAACAGCCTGCTGGCTGAAGGCGGCCAGGAGCTGCATGGTGGTGGTTATACGGGGGGCAGTCGCGCCAGCCTGGGCTATGGTGACATCCCCTGTGCATTACCTGTCGCTGCGCCCCCCGGAACACGGCTCTATGCCTTGCAGGCTGATTGGGTCAACAACAGTGCGCAGGCCGTGCCGGGAAGCCATCAGGTCGCGACGCTGGCGGCTGACAAGGGGACGCGCACCAGTCTGGTCGCAACGGGTGCTGTTGATTTTGTGCGGCTGCAGCAGCGCGGTCTGGCGCCAGGACAATTGCACGGCAGTCTGGAAGGCGGTTCTGTGTTGCCTGCGGCACGAGAAATGGCGCTGTCCTTGTTCTCTGGCGGTGATGCCCGGCTCCCCCTGTTTGCTGCCGAGCCTGATGGGCCCCGGCATGTGACCGGGCTTGTTGACACAGCCAGTTTCCAATGGGCTGGTAGCGGTGACGCCCACGCCAATGAAAATGCACTCGTTCGGGTCAACAGTTTGCAACCGCAAGGCTGGCGTGCGGCCTATGAAGCCTTCCGCGACTCCGCGTCGCTGTTGCCCTCCTGGCCCTTGTATATTGCTCAATGGGATTGTTTGAGCAAGAGCGCTGGCGGTGGCCGCTTTCACTACACGGGGGAACGCCTGGAGTCCATGACCCGTTTCGATGGGGGAGGGCTGTTGCTGACCCGGCAGCGCTATCCCTGGCAGCAGGACCATGATCTCAGAGGATTGCTGCGCGTGACCCGATACAGGCTGGAGGATTTGTCTTTCGTGCCTCCATCGACGCAGGCGAGTCTGGACAACGGTGGCATTCGTTTGTACCAGCCGCATCCCCGGGCTCCCCTGCTGCAGGACGCCAGGGCGGGCTACAGCCTGGTGCAGGACAACCTGCTGCATCAGTTGTATCAAAAGCCGGGGCATTCCCCCCAGCTGGTGAGCCTGGCGCTGGATGAAAGCGACAGCCACTATCTGGTGCGGCAGTATGATGAACTGGCGGGGCAGGCGCGCTTGTTATCGGTGGAAGACGGCGAGTTGCACCTGTGGATGCAGCAGGAGGCCAACGACACCTTGCTGGCTTACGGCCTGGGTACAGCCCCGCTCCCGCTGGCCACCAACACCAGCAGCTGGCTGCGCTGGGGGGTTGATGTATCCGCGCAGCCGGGTGGACCTGTGGCACTGGCGCGTGAGGGTCACTGGCTCTACGCGGTGCGCCAGGCGAGCAACGGTACGGCCAGCCTGCGTCGCTGGCAGATGGAGGCCTTTGCGCTGGATCCTGACTGGCAACCTGACTGGCCGGGCAGGGTAACGCCGGACCTGCGTCTGCTGCTGGTCGGCAGACGCCTGGTGGGGGCCGGAGCTGATGGCCTTGGTACCCCTTACAGGTTCCAGCTGCCGGCAGCCGGTGGCTGCATGTCGCGAAGAATCGGTGCCTGGCCGCCATGGCGTAGCCTGCCGCCTGCCGCCGCCAGTGAAGAGCCCCGGCCTTCTGTGGCCTCTACAGTTTCGGTTGCGCCGCCCTCCTCCCGTGAAGAGCCATCCAGATCCGGGAATGGGGACGCCATTCCGGGCTGGCCTGAGGTTGCCGCTGGCGTAGCGCTGGCCTCTGGCGCCGTCCTGGGAGTAGGTCTAATGGGCTGTCTGTTTGTCTGGATACGCCGGCACCCGCGACCAACACCCGATGCAAGAGAGGCTGGGGGACAGGCCGGGCGGCCTGCTGCGCAGCAACCGCCAGCGGTGCTGGAGCAGGAGGCCGGACGCACCAGGCAACAGCGGTTGCCGCCGTCAGAACAGGCTGTGGACAGGTAACACAGAGCTGCCCATGAGGCGGAGACGCCCGCGCCCACCGGGGGCGTCTTCGTTATTGCTGCCACTGCCCGGAAGCGGCATCCCTTCGTGAAGACACTGCCCTGCCAGTTCCTTGTCAGGGAGCGGTGAACCTTGATCCTGGCCCGGTGTCCAGGAGGCTGCCGGTTGGTGTTTTTCTTCGTGAATCCGTCAGCGGATGCCTTTCCGCTCTGGGCACCATGCCAGATCAAGATTCAGCAGTTCGGGAACAAGGGGCACCCAGAATGCATAACATCAGTACCAACTACACCTCTCCCCTCGCACAGACTGGCCGAACCCGGGGAGCGGTGCGGCCAGCTCAGGCGCGAGCAGTGCTGCCGACACTGGCGGCCCTGTCGGTGCTGAGGCCAGGGCGGGCAGCGACAGGCGGGCGCACCACGAAGCCGCAGCGGGCCATGAGAGTGACGCAAGGGCTGCCAGCGACAATGGTCGCGCGAGCCGCCACTGCCGGAACAAAACGTACAGGTGTGCGGGTGCGGGAATCGGCTGGTGCCGCGCAGCGCACAGCACAGCGGGACCATGATACCCAGGCCAGCGGATGGTCAGAGCTCCTGCCCGCACAGAAAGAGCAAAAAACAGCCAGGAAGCCTCGCAGACAGTTACCTGCCAGACGCAGCGGGGCTGGCTCCAGGGCTGGCAGTCGCCGCAGACAGCGCCGTTCCGGGGCGCTGGATGACTTTGTTGTGGCATCGGGTCCCGGTGCGCGGGCGGGACGAAACAAAAGGGACGACGGTGACATGGCCATCAAGGCCCCGGGTCGGCCTGCTGCCCCCCGTGCCGCAGTGCCTGTTCCCCTGGGCAAGAACAACTTCACCCGCATTCAGGATGATCTCAATGGCCATTACCGGTTTGTGGAAGATGTGATCCTGTGGGGCTATCAAGGTTCGTTTCTGCCGGTGGGTAACAGCACACACCCGTTCACCGGCGTACTGGACGGCGCCGGTCACAGTCTGCGCCTGCACATGGGTCGGTTACAGGGCGATGTGATGCTGTTCGGCGCCATCAGTCACAGTCGCATCACCCTTGCTGTTACCGGGAGTTATCTGAGGGCAGCCAGTGGCAGCCGGGTGGCCCTGATTGGTGAGATGCAGCATCATAATCGTGTGCACATCACCCGATTGGAACACACAGTATTCAAGGCTTGGGGATACGGGGTGGTGGAGGTGGGGCTGGTGGCCAGCACCTCCGGCGGGCAGAATCAGCTGGTGCTGGAGAATATTGTTGGCAATAGCCTGATGGCCACAGCCGTTCCCCCGTCTTCTTTATGCACAGCGCCCTGCCAGCACAGGGCCAGCGTCAGTCTGGGACTGGGCACCATAGTCTCCTCCGGTAATCAGACCCTTACCCAGATGAGGCTGATCAATAACAACCTGCAAGCCCTGGTAATGAACAGCAAGGCGCCTCCGGCGCAGGTGAAGAGCCCGGGCCAGGCGCTTGCCGCTGTGCTGGGCTTGTTGGGGGACCCGCGTGCCACACGGGCGCGCATTGCCAGTCGACAGCAAGAGTTGCGCGACAACACTGTGCGAGCCTATGCGGGATGGGAGCGGGTAACATCAGACCCCGCCGATGTGGGACGCGCATGGAAAACCGGAATCAAACCCGAGGTACCAGGGTACGCCTGTGCCAGTCTGGGTTACGGCGATCTGCGTTGTTCCGCCGCACTGCCGGTGCCGGGCAATGAATGGCTGTGGGTCGCCCAGGCCGGGTGCCACGACAATATAATCAAAGCCGAGTCGGATGCCATGTCAGAGTTGGCACGTCTGGCGCTGGCTTACGGTGCTGCTGACGACAGCAAGGTCATGGTCATTCGCCCCAGCGTGGCACGTGTCAGTCTGGTGACCCATACGGCGGTACGTACCCTGCTGGTGCAGCATCAGGGCCTGGGCCGCAACGCTCTGGATGTGCGGGCTGACGGCGATGCGAGCGTGGAAGAGCGCTCCCTGCTGGGGGCAGCGCAGGAAATGGTGGCCCATCTGTATTCTGGCGGTGATGCGCAAGTACCCTTGTTCGCCCGCTGGGACTACTTCACCCAGTGCCGGTCTCCTGTCGTGGTGGATACGGCCGGCTATCAGACGAAGGGTGCCATTTGTGCGCCGTTTCATTCTTCCGTCCCCGTGCAGCTTGTGCAATGGAACAGCCTGGAGCCGGACGACTGGCGCCAGCTGCACAGGAGCTTGCGTTTGAGTAGCTTGTCGTTTCCGGACCAGGGGCGCGTGCTTGCGCCCTGTGCGTTTGATGACAGTGCCTTTCACTATCCGGACGAAGTCCTGCAGTCCTTGACGGCTGCTGATGGCGAATGGCTACTGGTGACCCGGCAGCACTATCCTGCCGCACCGGCGCATGATCTCAAGGGCCTGGTGCGCGTGACCCGCTACCGGGTGCCAGCTGATGGCGACAGCCGGCCGCACACCCTGGCCAAGGCACGGCGGGGCGGGATCCTCCTGTACCCGCCGGCCCCCCCCGGCCCCGCCCGCCCGCCGGCGACGCCGTGCTGCAGGGCGGCCCCCCGGTGCAGGCTCTGGTGCGCGGCGGTGAGCTGTATCAGCTTTACCAGCGGGGAGCGGGGCAGTCGGCCCAGTTGCTGAGCCTGTCGTTCGACCCGCCGGGCTCGCACTACAAGCTGACCCGGTATGACGGCATGGCCGGGCAGGCGCGGCTGTTGTCGCTGGAGGACGGTGAACTGCATCTGTGGATGCAGCAGGATGACATTGTGCTGGCGTACAACCTGGGAGAAGAGCCCGCTGACAATGACGGCTGGGTGCGCTGGGGATTTGACCTGTCTGATCAGCCGGGTGGTCAGATCTTGCTGGCGCGTGCGGGTGACTGGCTTTACAGTGCCCGCCAGCAGCAAGACCGGCCTGCCAGTCTGCGCCGTGCACAGCTGGGCTCGGCGGGCCTTGATCCCCACTGGCGACAGAAGTGGAAAGGAGGGCTTGTGTCAGAAGGCATGCGCCTGGTTGTCGCTGACGGACCGCCGCAGGTACTGCCTGCGGGCACTTTGGTGGATCCGCGGGCACCGGATGTCGCTTTTCAGGCGCAGGTGCCCGCTGGGGGCGGCTGCCTGCAGTGGTCGCGGACGGCCTTGCGCCCGTTCACCGGCCCGCTCACCGCCCAGCCCGTTGGCCAGCCCGCCAGTCAGCCCTCCGGCACTGACGACGGGATGCCCTCGCCGACAATGGTGGTGGTCTGTGCCGCCCTGGGGGCGGGGGCGGGTGTTCTGCTGGTCAAATGCGTCCTCTTCGGTCGCCGGGGCCGGCGCGGTTGTCGCAGCTTGCTGCGTTCTTGCCGGGCGCGGCCAAGAACTGCGCCAGCTGCGCCATGGAAAACAAAGTAATCCGTGCAGGTGGTGTGCAGCCCTTCCTTGTTCTCTTTCTCTGCGCATGGAGGAGGTGGTCGTGAACCGCTGGCCAGAGCCCTCAAAAGGGCCGCCATAAGCTCTTTCTCACGCGAGGAATCGAAGCTGGTGCAGCAGCGTTGCGGTATTCAACAGGCTCTTCACCGGCTTGAGCCGGGCAGGTACCAGGCCTGTGCCTGGTATGTTGGCGCAGGTGATTTGTGAGCCTGCGCTGATAGCGGAAACGTTTCCCGCATCGCTCAACAGAGCAGCGCAGGGGTTTTTCTCCCGTAGGAGTACGCCGGCGAGTTTTCAGCAGATGCCGGTGTCCTGATCCCTTCCCGCAGGCTTCAACAGCATCGGGACAAGGCTTGTGTGTGGTTGTGACCTGCCTGTGCACCTTGCGATGGGTGGCTGTCGAGGACCGGTTGTCGCACCTTGCGCCAGGGCCGACAGCCAGCAGATTTTTTCCCCTGTGGATTCGCAGGTGCCGGTTGCGCACGTGCTGATAGTCGAACCTTTGTCCGCAACCTTCCACAGGACACTGATAAGGCCTTTCTTGCGTATGGACTCGCATATGCAGCTTGTGGTTTGAAGTTGTTGCGAACCGCTTGCCGCACCCCTGAACGGGGCACAGATAAGGCTTTTCTTTCGTATGAACGCGAATATGCCGCTTTTGGTGTGCACCTGTTGAAAATTGCTTGCTGCATTCCTCGAAGGGGCAGCTATAAGGCTTTGCGCCCGTATGAACGAAGATATGCCGCTTTCGATGTGTTGTTGTTGCGAACCGCTGGCCGCACCCCTCGAAAAGGCAACTATAAGGCTTTTCTCCCGTATGGACCCGCACATGCAGCTTTCGATGTGTTGCTGTTATGAACTGCCCGGGGCACCCTTCGACAGGGCAGATATAAGGCTTTACTCCCGTATGGATCAGAAGGTGCAGGTTGTGCGTGCTCCTGTATCGGGAACGGTGCCAGCATCCGTCAAAAGGACACAGATAAGGCTGTTCTCCCGTATGGATGCGAAGGTGAACTTTTCGCACATCCTGACTCCCGAAACTTTTCCCGCACCCCTCGACAGGACAGATATAAGGCTTTGCTCCTGTATGGGTGCGCAGGTGTCTTTTGCGCACAGCCGCGTAGCCGAAACGTTTTCCACATCCCTCAAAAGGACAGGGATAAGAGCGTTCTCCCGTATGGATGCGCAGGTGATATGTGCGCGTGCTTTCATACGCGAAAGTTTTTCCGCACCTCTCGACAGGACAGATATAAGGCTGTGCTCTCGTATGGGCTCGCACAGGCCCCTTTCGCGCTGCTCCTGCCGGGGACCGCCTGCTGCGGCTCTCCACAGAACAGGGATCAAGATATGTCCTCTGCGAGCGGCAAGCACGATTCCTGACATGTCTTGCGTGCGCACCGTTTTTCCTGCGGCCGGGAAGCGAGCAAAATACGGGCGGTTGTTCTGCGGTGGCGGCAGGAGGGATGCTGATGACACTTTGCGCGCCGGGCTTGCAGGGGGCTGTAACGGGGGTCACGAGCGGCTCCTGAGTGGGGACAGTGATACACGGGGCCTTGGACAAGGATTCAGTGCTGTTTGTCAGCCTTGTACGGACCAACCGGTTACCACCGCCATGGCGTTCCCCGCTGACACAGGCACTGGACCACAATGTTTGTACCAATGTTTGTGCCAATGGCATGAGCAACAGTGTGCTGCCCCTGCGTCAGTCCTGGCTTTCCCACTCATGCAAGCCCGGGCAGAGGATGTTGGATTGGCCAGGGACCCAGGCGTGACAGAAACGCTGTAAACACTGGCGCTTCGGGCTGTTGCTTGGTGCCGGCACGCGGAATCGAACCCAGGACCTACTGATGACAAGTCAGTTGCTCTGCCAACTGAGCTACGCCGGCCAATGGCGATCTATCCTGCGGGCCATTTTTTTTTGTCAATATTCCCGCCGGGCTGTCTGCAGGTTATTCAGGCTGTGAAATGGTCCCGTCCTCTGACCCCTGTCTGCCTTCCGGGGCCCTTCAGCTCATTTTAAAAGTCAGATGACGTATGCCATTTCCTGTGCCAGGCTTGCAGCCCGGGAAAGGGGATACTGGGGAGCTGTAAGGGGAGCTGTAAGGGGAGCTGTAATGAGCATGAAAAAATTAGCGATTTGTACAGGGTGTGTGTCGTGGGTGGGGTTGTGCTGTCTTTGTGCTGTCTTTGGTCTGGCTGGCGCGAACGATGTACACGCAGGCGCCAATCCTCGCGTGTTTTTTGACATCACCATCGACGGTGAGCCAGCGGGTAGAATAGAGATGGAACTGCGTGCGGATGTTGTGCCCAAAACGGCCGAGAATTTCCGGGCATTGTGTACGTGTACCCAGAAAGAGTTTGGGTACAAGGGCAGCGCTTTTCACCGGGTTGTCACGGACTATTTCGCCCAGGGGGGTGACTTTACCAATGGCGATGGCACAGGGGGCAAGTCCATTTACGGCGAGACATTCGCAGACGAAAACTTCAAGCTCAAACACACGGGCCGCGGCTGCCTCTCTATGGCCAACGCGGGCCGAGACACCAATGGCTCGCAGTTTTTCATTACCCTGAACAAAGCAGATTGGCTGGATGGCAGGCATGTCGTATTCGGTCAGGTGGTTGAGGGGCTGGATGTTCTCGATGAAATAGAAAAATGCGGTTCAGCTAGCGAAAAGCCCTCGAAGAAAATAGTTATTGCCAACAGCGGGCAGCTGTGATGACGCCGGGACGGGCCCTTGGGTATGGACGAGGAGGGCTTGTCTTCTGCCTGTTGCGACTGCTCCCGCAAGTGCACACAATGGGCGTGTTTCACACTGACCGACGGGGCCGGTGGCGTGCTTTCATTCCCTTCCGCCCTGCTGCTGGATAGGGACGGCGCCCTGTTTGGCAGCGAAGCGGTGCACAGACGCCTCCGGCAGCAGGCAGCCCGGACGTTTTCCATAGAGCTGTCCGATGCGCTCTGTAACAGCGCCTTCATTGGTGCCTCTTTTGAGGCCTGCACCCGCGCCATACGGCAGCCGGGCGGGGAGAGCATCAGGCTGGACGCGTTTGTACAGCAGCTTGTTCGTCTGGAAGTCTGACATTGTCAGGTTCCGAACGATGATCAGACGCAGGCCTGATTTGCTTGTCTGTCTTGTTCCCGGATTCCCGTGAGACAGCCTACTTTGGTCGCGTTCCCTGACGCCCGCCCGGGCATGCATACTCTGTCTGAATACGGGTTCATAAACATCGATCATTGAGTACAGCTGCGGCCTGTTCTGCGGCAACCGCACTGGAATGCCATGAATTTTCACGCACAGCCGTGTGTATCTTGCCGGCGAAACAGCAGCAATAGAGTGACAGGGGCTGAGCGTAATCAGGCGAAAGAGTGCTGGCGGGGTGTGCGGCCCCGGCTCAAAAGATGTCGTAACAAGATGAGGGTGAGCCTGGAAATTGTATTGTAGGGAGGTCAGCCATGCAGAACGTATCAGAAAAATATGCAGTATCCGCAGGATGGGCCATGCAGACGACCGCCAGCCCGGAGCCCAGGCCAGGACAGGGTGCCGTATTCGCGGAAAAAGAGGTGCGGACTACAGGGAGCCTGGAGTACGTTCAGTACCTGGAGTCTCAACTGAGCCTGGCATTGGCGTCAGGAGCACGTCTGCAGCACCAGCTGCAAGCAACAGAGGTGGACGCGCACCGGTTGTGGCAACAGGTGGCCCAGTTGCAGCAGGAAAGCAAAAAAAGGGAAGCAGTCTGCAGGGAACTCCAGGGCGCCCAGAATGCGTGGATGGGGCGCAGTCGATTACTGGAGCAACAGTTGTACGCACTCCAGGTGAGTACAGATCAGACGACTACGCGGTTACAACAAGAGCTGGCCGGGATACGGGCCGAGCTGGCGTCTTCAAAAACGCAACAAGCAACAGATGACAGCAAGATGGAGTCTCTTTCTCTGGAAAAGGCGCAGCTGCAAGCAGAATGTCAGTCGTTACGAGAGCAGCTGAGGGAGATACCGCAAGAGCAGCTGAGGAAGATACAAGAAGAGAGGCTGAGGAAAATACAGGAAGAGAAGCTGAGCAAGACACAGCAAGAGAAGCAGAGAAAGATAGAGGAGAAAGGCTATGCCAAAAACCCCAAAGTCAATGAACTCATCGCCCAGCTGACAACGAAAGAAATGGTCAGGATGCCGATTCTCAGACGGCTGATGCTTAGCCCAACAGCTGGGCAACAAAACCTCTGGGAGGACCTGTGGAAAAACCGGAAGTGCGTTACGGACCAGGAGATCAAAGACGTGCGCAGTAACGAGTTACTCTCACAGGAAGATCAAGTGATACTGCTGTTTAACAAGGCTGCGGCGTCTTCTGGCGATATAAAGTTGCTGGAGCTATTAAACAGCAAAGACATGCCAAGGGCATTGAAGTGCCGCCTTTACGCCGGCATGAATGCGAACCTCGCTGCACTGCAAAGCGCGTATTCCACAGCCGAATAAAAATTCGGCTGATTTTCAGCCCCGCGCACGCCGGCGTCATCCCGGCGAAGGCGGGGGGACGGCGCCAGGCTTGTCTCTCACAGACTGCTCATCATCATCGGTCTCTCACACCCAAACCCGCCGACTTTGGTGCCAGAGAGGCGCCAGGCTCGGTGGCCCTGTTCCCTTCTTTGTGCACGCGACACTGGCAAGACGCACCCTGTAAGCGGTTCCGGTGACGCAGCAGGCTCTTTCAGGCGAGGCCGAGGGCGCAGTCAACCGGGAGTTGCGTGCCTGAGCCGATAAGCGTCAGGTCCCGCGCAATGATCAGACTCTGGCTGTGCTTGCCTGTCTCGTACCCGGATTCGCGTGTGAGACA
>MPMQ01000099.1 GCA_002238585.1 Kistimonas sp. bin40
TAGAAAAACTAACAGAAGTCAAAAATGAGCAACGGACAGATCACTGCCGAATAGGCAGCTTAGAAATGACAGAGCTGGTGGGCGTTGCGGAAAGACTGGATCACTGCCGAATAGGCAGCTTAGAAAAACTAACAGAAGTCAAAAATGAGCAACGGACAGATCACTGCCGAATAGGCAGCTTAGAAATGACAGAGCTGGTGGGCGTTGCGGAAAGACTGGATCACTGCCGAATAGGCAGCTTAGAAAAGCCGATCGAGGCACAATCTGGCCGGTGTGCAGATCACTGCCGAATAGGCAGCTTAGAAAATCCAGCAGGCCCTCTGACGAGCCTCGTTGATGATCACTGCCGAATAGGCAGCTTAGAAAGTACAGTAGCAGCCCGGCCTGCTCTACCAGCCGATCACTGCCGAATAGGCAGCTTAGAAATGTAACGATGTGGTTTTCGTAACCACCGCCCCGATCACTGCCGAATAGGCAGCTTAGAAAGAACCGTTACCCGAACCGTTACCGCACTGTTCGATCACTGCCGAATAGGCAGCTTAGAAATGACATCTACAACGACATTCAGATTGCTGATCGATCACTGCCGAATAGGCAGCTTAGAAAACGGGTCTGAAATAGCATCAGCCATCGTCAACGATCACTGCCGAATAGGCAGCTTAGAAAGACAATAGAAAAGGCGGCCCTTGCATTGTTGGGATCACTGCCGAATAGGCAGCTTAGAAAGTGGAAGCGTTGCACCAGATATTGAGGCGTTTGATCACTGCCGAATAGGCAGCTTAGAAATACGATGCCGACTTGTTGAGACTGTTTGGCTGGATCACTGCCGAATAGGCAGCTTAGAAAGCCTTCTGCGCGGTGACGTGAAATCGAGGAACGATCACTGCCGAATAGGCAGCTTAGAAAAATACCGGCTCGAGGACGCGCAGAGGGAGGCCGATCACTGCCGAATAGGCAGCTTAGAAATTCGTCCAGAAGGGCTGGAGAGCCAAAGAGGCGATCACTGCCGAATAGGCAGCTTAGAAATTCTGGACGAAGGGCTGGAGCCAAATTCACCAGATCACTGCCGAATAGGCAGCTTAGAAAACAAGAAAAATGCTCAGGCTCAGTTTGACACGGATCACTGCCGAATAGGCAGCTTAGAAAAACGTCGGGCGGATGAGGAGGACACGCCACAGGATCACTGCCGAATAGGCAGCTTAGAAAAGCTCTGCGATACCCGGAACATCCGAGCTGGCGATCACTGCCGCAATAGGCAGCTTAGAAAGCATTCAGGCAAGCACTGGGAACCCAGGGGCTGATCACTGCCGAATAGGCAGCTTAGAAATAGATTGCGACGCGCATGGCGCAATCTGGACCGATCACTGCCGAATAGGCAGCTTAGAAAATTCAGCTGCACCAGATTGGAAAGGGTAGCCCGATCACTGCCGAATAGGCAGCTTAGAAATTACCATTCCCGGTGGCAGTCTTGTAAGCACAGATCACTGCCGAATAGGCAGCTTAGGAAATGTTTCCCACATGGAAAATAAGCTCTATAACGATCACTGCCGAATAGGCTGCTTAGAAATGAACTGGCCCGGCATCCACTCGACAGTCTGGGATCACTGCCGAATAGGCAGCTTAGAAAGGCCTAGGGGCTCTGGGAATCGTTGGGGGAACGATCACTGCCGAATAGGCAGCTTAGAAAGCGCTCTTCGATATGTCGCAACGCGACAAGGAGATCACTGCCGAATAGGCAGCTTAGAAATCCCAGTCAGCAGACACTACCGCCAGCTGTCGGATCACTGCCGAATAGGCAGCTTAGAAAACTCCCTCTCAAGCCAGAGTGCGCACGCCAGCGATCACTGCCGGCCAGGCAGCTTAGAAAGGCGGCTGGACTAATACGACAAGCGCAATCGCCCCTGTGCAGACTGACCACTGACACACCCTCCGCGAAAGCACATTCCCCCGCCCGGGAGCACACATCCACCCAGGACCTGTCAGCAACTTGACCCCCTCCTCCCTGCCCTCCCCCCAAAACCTCCCAAAACCTGCTCGCACAGACTGGCAAAGTCGGCCGGGCTTTAATATAATCCGCAGCCGCGATCGGCCGTGGTACTGCGGCCTTGACCGACACCCGCTTCTTTCACTTGCGAAATCGCACACACACCGACACAGCAGCCGGGGTGCCCGGGGCGAGGCTCAATGCCCACCGGGTCGGATGCTGGGGTGCGTGGAAGCATAACCCCACTCTTTCGAGGAGAATTACAAAATGGCCAAGGTCAGCATGCGAGATATGCTCAAGGTTGGCGTCCACTTCGGACACCAGACTCGAGACTGGAACCCCAACATGGCTCGCTACATCTTCGGTTCCCGCAACAAAATCCATATCATCAATCTTGAGCACACGCTGCGCGCCTTCAACGAAGCACTCGACTTCCTGGGCGGTCTGGCCTCCCGCAAAAGCAGAATTATGTTTGTCGGTACCAAAAGAGCGGCCAGTCGGCACATCATGGAACAGGCCGATCGCTGCGGCATGCCCTATGTCAATCACCACTGGCCAGGCGGAATGCTGACCAACTACAAGACCATTCGTCAGTCCGTATCCCGTCTGCGTGAACTGGAAACACAGCGTGAGGATGGCACCTTCGACAGGCTGACCAAAAAAGAATCCCTCATGCGCTCCAGAAAGCTGGCCAACCTCGAAAGAAATCTGGGCGGCATCAAGAACATGGGCGGGCTGCCAGACGCCCTCTTTGTCATTGACGTCGGTCGTGAAAGCATTGCCGTCCAGGAAGCCAACAAACTCGGCATCCCCGTCATAGGCGTTGTGGATACCAACTGCTGCCCTGACAAGGTCGACATGGTTATTCCCGGCAACGATGATGCCATTCGCGCCGTGCAGCTTTACCTTGAAAGCGTGGCCGATACCATTCTCGAAGCCCGCGCCGCTCGTGCTGGTGAGTTTGTTGAGGTCAAGACAGATGAGAAGTCGGCCGCCTCTGCCGCGCAAAAATCTTCTCAGCCAGCTGCCACCGAAGAAACGCCTGCTCCCGCTGCCGATCAAAAGTCGGATTCTGATGTTGCCGAGGCCGATTCGCAGTCTGCCTGAGACAAGTGTCGGGAGCTTCGTGGGAAGCTCCCGTCTGCCGAGTTACAGGCCGCAGGGTGCCGCGCATCAGGTACTGGGCGGCCTTTCTGCCCCGTTTTTTGAAAGAGGATGCCAAAATGCCTGTTTCTGCTAGTCAAGTTAAAGAGTTGCGTGAACGCACTGGCGCTGGAATGATGGAGTGCAAGCGCCACCTGGAGGCCTGTGACGGTAATCTGGAAGCCGCTATTGACGCGCTGCGTAAAGCAGGTCAGGCCAAAGCCGTCAAGAAATCAGGCCGGGTGGCCGCCGAAGGTCTGGTCGCCGTGCGAACTGGTGCCGAAAGCAACATGTCTGTACTGGTCGAAGTCAACTCAGAGACCGACTTCACCGCACGTGATGACCACTTCGCGAAATTCGTCGAGCAACTTCTGGACCAAGCCGAGTCTTCCCCTGAAAAAGATCTGGCTGCTCTGAGTGAAGCCATGGAGCCAGCCCGCCTCACGCTGATCCAGCAAGTGGGCGAGAACATAAACATACGACGCTTGACACGAATGCAGAGCGAGATAGTGGGCAGTTATGTCCACGGCGATCAGCGTATTGCTGTATTGGTTGCGCTCAAGGGTGGCGACCAGAAGCTGGCCCATGAGATTGCCATGCATATCGCAGCTTCAGCTCCGCTGGTCCGTAGCCAGGAAGAACTCTCCCAGGAAATTCTCAAAAAGGAAGAGGAGATTTTCCGTAGTCAGGCTGAAGCCTCGGGCAAGCCCAGCGCCATCGTGGAAAAGATGGTGGCCGGCCGCATCAAGAGCTTCTTGAAGGAGAAAAGCTTGCTGGACCAGCCCTTTGTAAAAGACACCTCTATTTCTGTGCGCCAGATGCTTGAGAATGCAGGGGCCGAAGTTGTGGAGTTTGCGCGTTACGAATTGGGCGAAGGCATAGAAAAGCAAGTGTCCGATTTCGCGGCGGAAGTCCAGGCCACCGCCGGGCTCTGAAGACTGTCCCTCGCCGTCGGCCCTCTCGCACTTTTGAGGGGGCCAGGCTCTCGCTGTTGGAATCAGGGCGTTGCTGTCTCAGCGTCTTTGTCTGTTGTTTATCGGTTGTACAAAAAAGTTTCAGGTGTGGGTATGCCAACAAAAGATCGCCAGCCTTCCTACAACAGAGTTCTGCTCAAGCTCAGCGGTGAGGCCCTGGTTGGTGGTGTCGATTTTGGTATAGACCCCAAGGTTCTCGACAGAATCGCACTGGAAATCGGGCAGCTGGTTGGCATAGGCGTACAAGTCGGGCTTGTTGTGGGAGGAGGCAATCTGTTCCGGGGGGCCGCCTTGCACGAGGCTGGTATGGATCGTGTGACAGGAGATCACATGGGCATGCTGGCAACCGTGATGAATGCGCTGGCCCTGCGTGATGCGCTGGAACGTTCCAATATCAATACGCGGATCATGTCAGCCATCCCCATGAGCGGATTTGTGGAACACTATGACCGCAGGCGAGCTCTGCGCTATCTTGGCTCTGGCGATGTGGTGATATTTTCCGCTGGAACAGGTAACCCTTTCTTTACAACGGACTCTGCCGCCTGCCTGCGCGGGATTGAAGTTGAAGCAGATATTGTGCTCAAGGCAACCAAGGTAGACGGGGTCTACGACAAAGACCCGCACACCAACAGCGGGGCTGTCCGGTTTGACCAGCTGTCCTACGACGAGATTCTGGGCCTCAAGCTGGGCGTGATGGACCTGACGGCCGTCTGCCTGGTGCGTGATCACAACATGCCCGTACGGGTCTTTGACATGAACAAACATGGCGCCCTGCTCAAGGCGGTGGTAGGCGACAACGAAGGCACTCTGATTTGTTCTTCGAGTGCCGCCACAACCGGAGCTTGACAGTACAGCATCCGCTTCTTTGAAGGGGATATCTGAAATGAAAAAGGGAACAGAGAATGATTGACGAGATAATGGCGGACGCGAGGACCCGGATGGAAAGAAGCCTGGACGCATTGCGTCAGGCTTTTGGAAAGATCAGAACAGGACGAGCCCATCCCAGTTTGATAGAAGCTGTCCCCGTCAGCTGCTACGGCCAGGACAGCCCATTGAGCCAGGTGGCCAGTATTACTGTGGAAGATGCCCGCTGCCTTGTCGTACGGGTCTGGGATCGCTCACTGGTACCCAACGTGGAAAAGGCTATTATGAAATCCAGCCTGGGACTCCAGCCCAACGCTGCTGGTGAAGTCATTCGTGTTCCACTCCCCGATCTGACTGCTGAAACCAGAAAAGGCTACACCCGGCAGGCGCGCCAGGAAGCTGAACAGGCCAAAGTGGCTGTGCGCAACATACGGCGTGATGCTCTGGCTGAGTTCAAGCGGTTGGCCAAGGACAAGCAGATCGGCGAGGACGACGAGCGCAGATCCCAGGAGGCGGTCCAGAAAATAACGGACAGCTTTGTGCAACAGGTTGATCAGATTCTGGCCGCCAAGGAAAACGATCTGATGGTGATTCAGTAACCACAGACCCACCCATGAACTCGGCCTCTTTTGATGCAGGCTTGTCCCGGCATCCGGAAATTTCTGCTGTGGAAACCATGAAGCTCTGCAAGCTCCCCCCGCATGGTGAGCGTTTTTTATGCCAGCGAGCCCCCGACTACTGGCTCCACCTTTTTCCCATGAGAGTCGGGCGGAGAACGCCATACTGTGGATGTGATAACGCATACTAGCTTGTCGGTAAACAATCCGGCTGCCTTGACCCCCAGAAACGGTGAAGGCTATATCAAGGTGCCGCGCCATGTTGCCATTATCATGGATGGCAACAATCGCTGGTCCAGAAAACACGGAAAGCCTCGGCTCAGTGGTCACAAGGCCGGCGTCGAAGCGGTGAAGCGTGTTTTGGAATCCTGTCGTGACTACGGCATTGAAACCCTGACGCTGTTTACTTTCTCCAGTGAAAACTGGAAGCGGCCGTCCGGCGAGGTCCGGGGCTTGATGAACCTTTTTCTTCATGCTCTCAGGGATACCGAAGTGGAACGCCTGCGGCAGCAGGGGATTCGCCTGAAAGTCATTGGCGATCTTGATCGCTTCAGTGCCCCGCTGCGCAAAAAAATTTATGCGGCCGAGCGAAAAACCGCCAGCAATCAGGCCGTCACACTCGTGGTAGCTGCCAGTTATGGCGGACGCTGGGACATCACAGAGGCGGCGCGACGCCTGGCCTACAAGGTTCGTGAAGGCGTATTGGAGCCGGAGGCTATTTCGGCAGAGCTGCTGGAAAAAAATCTTGCGACCGGTGGTATGGCTCCGCCGGATTTGCTGATTCGCACCAGCGGTGAGTGTCGTATCAGCAACTTTCTGCTGTGGCAATGTGCCTATGCGGAGTTTTATTTTACGGATGTGCTTTGGCCTGACTTCGGGCATGACGAATTTGCCAAGGCGGTGCAGAGCTATTCGCAGCGGCAGAGGCGCTTTGGCTGCACTCACCTCCAGGTTGGCACTCAGGCCGACGTTTCCTATTGACCGCTGTTTGGTTTGACTATGCTGAAGCAACGCTTGGTGACTGCTCTCATTCTTTCCCTTCTGTGTATTGCCGCTGTTGTGTTGCTGCCGATGTGGTGGTTCGAGCTTCTGGCGGCCCTGATTGTTGTGGTGCTGGGAGCCTGGGAGTGGGCACGGCTGGCTGGCTTTCCCGCCTTTTGGCAGAGGTTGTGTTACACCATCGCATCGGGTCTGCTGTTGCTGTGGTTGCATAATGCGCCAGAGCTGTCGGCTCTCGGACAGGACATCCCGGTGCTGTTGACTCTGGGCGTACTCTGGTGGTGTCTGGCATTGGTGTTGGTGCTGAGCTATCCGGCTTCGGCAGGTTTCTGGCGTTGTTCCTGGTTGCGTCTTCTCATGGGCTGGCTGGTCCTGCTGCCCGCCTGGGCAGGTCTTGTTGCCCTGGCGCACCTGGAGTCGGCCGGCGGCATAGCAGACGAAGGCCGGGTGTGGCTCTTCTACCTTTTTGCGCTGGTATGGGGGTCGGATGCAGGAGCCTATTTTGCAGGAAAACGCTTTGGCAAGCGTCGCCTTTCTCCTCAGGTAAGTCCGGGAAAAACCTGGGAGGGCGTACTGGGGTCCATGGTTGTGACCGGTGCTCTGGCAACAGGGGTTGCCTGGTATGCTGACATGCCCTGGCCTTTGTGGCCGATACTGGTAGCCATCAGTTGGCTGATCTGCCTGGTGGCGGTGCTGGGTGACCTTCTGGAAAGCATGTTCAAGCGTGAACAGGGCTTCAAGGACAGTGGCTCTGTGCTCCCGGGGCACGGCGGTTTGCTGGACAGAATCGACAGCCTGACAGCAGCCGCTCCGGTGTTTGCCAGTCTATGCCTTCTGCTGGAGGCACCCTGCTGGTCCTGCATACAGTGAGGCGCTGCCGGTGAACGCCAGAGATTGTCTGTTTGCAGAAAAAGATACACCTACCACGCCTTTTGTCTTCGACGAGGCTGTGGCCAATGTGTTTCCTGACATGATCAACCGCTCTGTTCCCGGCTACGCACAGACGCTGGCCATGATCGGTTTGATCGCAGCGCGCTGGGCCACACCAGGCAGCCGTATTTATGACTTGGGGTGTTCGCTGGGAGCGGCATCCCTGGCCATGCGCCCTCGCCTGCAAGGTCGGGGCTGTCGAATCCTGGCTGTAGATAATTCGAAAGCCATGACCGAACGCTTGCGGGTCCTGTTGGAAAAAGATGTCAGTAAGCAGCAGGATGTACCTGTTGAGGTCATATGCCAGGACATCCGTGAGACACAGGTCGAAGAGGCATCGCTTGTCATACTCAACTTCACATTGCAGTTCGTTCCTGTAGCGGACCGTCAGCCGCTGCTGGAGCGCATTGCCGCAGGCCTCCGCCCCGGAGGTGCTCTGGTATTGTCTGAAAAAATAGCCTTCCCGGGTGATGATCAAGCACTGCTGGACGGTTTGCACTATGACTACAAGCGTGCTCACGGCTATTCGGATACCGAGATCTACCGCAAGCGCATGGCCCTTGAGAACACCCTTGTTCCTGAAACCCTTGCGGCCCACGAAGAACGCCTGCGGCGCAGTGGTTTCAGCCGCATTATTCCCTGGCAGCAAAGTTTACAATTTGTTTCCTTTCTGGCCTTGCGTCCGGGCCCCTTGCCTCTATGATACTGGCTGATCTTCCAGAATTACTGGAGGCTATGACGGCCACGAATCTTGAGCCCTGGCAGGCGAGCTTGGCACAGCAGGTGCACAAGAAACTGGCCCATCCTCACGGAGACATGCCGGTCTGGATTGAGGCCCTGAAAGCATTGCCGCAGATTGCGGTGAGCCAGTCAGACCTCGCAGTCTGCGTGCCGAGCGCCAGGTGTGCGGAGCCTCTGTCCGCCGACTGCCGGACGCGCCTGCGTCGGTCGCTCCAAGCCCTCTGCCCCTGGCGCAAGGGGCCCTTTGACCTGTTTGGAGAATACATAGACGCCGAGTGGCGTTCGGATTGGAAGTGGAAGCGGCTGCACAGCCACATAGCGCCCTTGAAGGGTCGCCTGGTGCTGGACGTTGGCTGCGGCTGTGGGTACCACATGTGGCGCATGTGGGGAGAAGGTGCCTCAAGGGTTCTTGGTGTTGATCCGTCGCGTCTTTTCCTGGTGCAGTTTGAGGCACTCAAACGCTATTTGGGGCCAGCGGCAGCCGTTCATCTGCTGCCGCTGGCCATGGAAGATATTCCACGCGGGCTACACGCCTTTGATACGGTGTTCTCCATGGGAGTGCTGTCTCACAGGAAAGACCCTGTCGATCACATCAGGGCTCTCCATGAAGCCCTGCGCCCGGGAGGTGAGCTGGTACTTGAAACATTGGTGACGCAAGGGCCGGCCGGATCCATCTTTCAGCCGCCAGGCCGCTATGCCATGATGCGCAACGTCTGGAGCCTGCCCACGCCCGGCACCCTGGAATACTGGCTACAAAAAAGTGGCTTCTCCCATATCCGGGTGGTCGACATCAATCGAACCAGCCCGACCGAGCAACGCACGACAGCCTGGATGCCCTTCCGCTCTCTGCAAGATTTCCTGGATCCCCAGGACAGCACACGCACGGTCGAAGGCTGGCCGGCTCCCCTGCGAGCCACTGTGCTGGCCACTGCCTGAGCGGAGGCTCCCCCGGCCGCGATCAGAACCGGAACAACCGCAGAATGATGGCAGAGTCTGACGGGACAGACGCAAGCAGACACCAGCCTGCCAGAGTCCTGAACGGAGCATCCCGGGGCCGCGATCAGAACCGGAACAACCGCAGAATAGCGGCAGAGACTCACTGAGCAAATGCAGGCAGGCGCCCCCTGTCAGTTGCCTGAGCCGGTGCATCCCGGAGCTGCGACCGGAACGAGAACAGCCGCAGAATGGCGGAAGAGGCTGGCAGAGCAAATGCAGGCAGACATCTCTTTGTCAGTTGCTTGAGCGGATGCCTTCGGGGGCCGCGATCAGAACCGGAACAACCGCAGAATGGCGGCAGAGACTGACTGACTAAATGCAGGCAGACATCTCTTTGTCAGTTGCATGAGCGGATGCCCCCCCGGGCCGCGATCAGAACCGGAACAGCCGCAGAATGGCGGAAGAGGCTGGCAGAGCAAAGGCAGGCAGGCGCCCCCTGTCAGTTGCTTGAGCGGATGCCTTCGGGGGCCACGATCAGGACCGGAACAACCGCAGAATGGCGGCAGAGTCTGGCGGGGCAGACGCAAGCAGACACCAGCCTGCCAGAGTCCTGAACGGAGCATCCCGGGGCCGCGATCAGAACCGGAACAACCACAGAATGGCGGCAGAGACTGACTGAGCAAATGCAGGAAGACACCTCCCTGTCAGTTGCCTGAGCCGGTGTATCCCGGAGCTGCGATCGCAACGGGAACAGCCGCAGAATGGCGGCAGAGACTGACTGACTAAATGCAGGCAGACATCTCTTTGTCAGTTGCCTGAGCCGGTGCATCCCGGAGCCGCGATCAGAACCGAAACAGCCGCACAATGGCGGCAGAGACTGACTGACTAAATGCAGGCAGATATCTCTTTGTCAGTTGCTTGAGCGGAAACCCCCCGGGCCGCGATCAGAACCGGAACAGCCGCACAATGGCGGCAGAGACTGACTGAGCAAGTGCAGGCAGATATTTCTTTGTCAGTTGCTTGAGCGGAAGCCCCCCGGGCCGCGATCAGAACCGGAACAACCGCAGAATGGTGGCAGAGTCTGGCGGGGCAGACACAAGCAGACACCAGCCTGTCAGAGTCCTGAACGGAGCATCCCGGGGCCGCGATCAGAACCGGAACACCCGCAGAATGGCGGCAGAGACTGACTGAGAAAATGCAGGAAGACGCCTCCCTGTCAGTTGCCTGAGCCGGTGTATCCCGGAGCTGCGATCG
>MPMQ01000100.1 GCA_002238585.1 Kistimonas sp. bin40
GATGAATGCGTGTGGAGGAGCAGAGCATGATGGAATGGTGGACATGGGGTACCGCAGGGGGGCGTCGTCGGCTCCTCTATGCTTGGCTTGGTGGCATGCGCCCTTTGCGCATCAGTCGCGTGGGGCTATTCCGAGAAGGTAGCGGAGAAGGATTGTGCCATCCTTGAGGATCTCTTGAATGGCGTGGAGGATGAAAAGTGTTGCAAGAGTGTTTCCAGGAAGGACCCTCGCCAATGTTCGCCAGAACTTTCAGGAGAACTTTCAGGAGAACTTTCAGGATCTCCTTACGACGAAAAAGGCGAAAGGGACTGTAACGAGAAGCGTCTCGAGTCAGTCCGGAAGCATGTACTGAAGGTTTGTCAGGAGGAGCAGTATCCAGCGATTGTATTCCCGCTGTGTAATGGGAAGTCCTACAGAATTATTTTCAGGGAAAAAGGAGACAAATCATTATGGGAAGGCCTGCTGGAATGGTCGAAACAGGGCTTGGACCGATGCAATCTGTTGGGTTGGCATGTTCGCGCCCATAGCGAGAGGATGCCGGCTGGATGGAGGAACCTGGGTGGTGCGGTTGAATGAGAAGGACCGGCCCGGACGGTGTTGCGGTGGACGTGTGGAGGGGGAACGTGCAGTAGTATCGGAGTTGCTTTTGGAGACTGCGCTGAGGGGTCTTGGCGTGCAGGATTGACCTCTGCTCTGGTTGAGCAGGAACTCAGCAGGGCGGTACCTGATTCGGAGGAGACCTTACCTACCTTTCCCGTTGCTGTTGCCTTTCCTGTTTTCTTTGCCATAGCACGAGTGGTCGGCGGCCAGCTGCCAGACATAGCTTGGTGCGCGCGTGCCCTTGGGTTGTCCACGCGCTCAGGGTAGGGGCGAGTAGCTGGTAGCTGGGAACAATGCCAGAGGAACGGCTTTTCGGATAAGCGAAGAGCATTCCCGATTCGCCCGGTGCCCAGCGCTTGTAAAAATTCTCCTGGTCGTTGGCTGCGGGAGTCCAGGAGGGCAGGGGCCCCTTGGTCGCAGGTGTGGCGGCCAGGCGCGGGCACACAGGCCCGGCGGCCGTACAGACCTGCATTATGCATCTGCAGTCGTACACAGAAGTTACCGACTGAGTGCGTTGAGCTTCAGGCTCCGACTCCCTGAAAGCGCAAGCAGGAAGCGGCGACGGTAATCTGGGGGATTTTCCGCCGAAATGTGAAAAGTATCGGCCTCGGCCCTACTGCTGAATTCCGGAGCTGCAGTCGATGTCCCCTGGTGCCTTGCTCCAGCCTGACTTTCAGGCAGAGTGCCGTGTATCCTGGCCAGTGACGCCGAACTGTCTGCTTCAGGGCTGAGAGAGCGGCCCGGGGCCTGGAGGGGCTATCGGCCGACCATCTCGTCTCGTGCTGCTCACCGCTGCTCACCGCTGCTCACCAGAGAGTCCCCTTACCGTCGGCGAGAGCCCGGGTGCCTGTTTTTCGTCTGAAAGTGAGTTCATGGCTGTCTGGTGTGTCCGGCTTCGGCGGGTTCTATAGGGGAGCCGGGTGTCGGTTTCATTCGAGGCGGCGTCACCATCTCCTGGTGTCAGCAGTGGCGGGTTTGGCAGGACCTGCTCATCAAAACAGTCCGCAAAAACTGCGAGAGGGAGCTTGCTCGGGCTCTTGTAATGCCTGAATCGGTTCTTGTGGTTCTTGCGCGGGCTCTTGTTGTTCTTGCGCCGGTTCTTCGGGTGCCTCTGGTTCTTGCATCGACTCCTGTGGAGCCTTGCGGACGGCCTCATTGTCTGCCGGAGGAATCAGCTGCAGCAAGGTTGGGGGATGGACAACGGAGGCCAGCATCAATGACAGCCCGTCAGGGCTGGCCGCAGCGGGGCCGTTGAGGGGGGTGTCGACGGCGATGCAGGCTTTTGTGACGAGCCGTCCCTGGCTGTCGGGACCATGAATCTTCAGTGACAGCTCGGGGTCTTGTGCTGTTGTGCAGACCAGATTGCCGGGTTCGAGCAGACAGTATTGCGGAAAGAAGTGATGATGGCGTTTATGTTTGTAGCCTGCGAAATGCTGCCAGCCCTCAACAGGGTCCTGGTGCCATATATCCAGGCGCCGTTTTCTGCGCTGTACCAGAGTGCGTCCATTTGATGACAGCCGCATGTTGACAAGCTTGTCCTGGGCAGGGTTACCCGGTCCAGGTGGTGTTTCCAGCAGGGGGCCATAGTGCCAATGGCCGCTGTCATCGCTATAGCACAGCTGAATGTGCCCTGGGGAGCAGGGCAGTGCCAGCTGTTTTTCGTCGCTGCTGAAAGAGCACTGCATACTCAAGCAGGGGCCCGGCTCAAGTATGCAGCCATGCAGGGTCAGCCGCTCCTGCAGCCGGCACCGTGCATCCAGCGCCCAGAGCACAGCTTGGCCGTTGGTCAGGATTCCCAGTAAATAATGGCCGTCCGGACTGTAGGTTAACCCACAGATCTCGGCAGTGTATCCGGGAAGCTCTGAAACTTGAGGGTTCCATTGCTCAGGATGAGAAGAATCCAGCCCTTTGCGCCAGACGTGTACCTCGTTGATGAAAGCGTCAGAGTCTTCGTCAAACCTGATGACGCTGATCGCCAGTTGACATGAGCGCCTTGTCGCCGCCCACGCGTGCGCGGCGGCGTGATAGGTGACTGTGAGGGTTTTTCTCCACCCGCTGTCATTCCTTGCAGGGCAGATACCCAGTAAATAGACTTCCCCTTCTTCCTGTCTATCCACAAAAGCAAAGACCTGATCGCCGTCAGCCATGGAGTAATAAGACCAGAGCTTGAGCGATGGGGGGATCGGGCACACAAGGGTGCGGTGCCAGCTTGTGCTGTCCGGGTCCCTGCGCCAGGTCAGAATGTCCCTGCCCTGGGCATAGAACAGGGTATCTGGTACTACCGCAGTGGTGAATCCGTACAACATGACAGGATCAGTCAGATCAGGGATCAGAACTTGTTTTTGCCAGTGTCCCTGTTCCCAGCCATAGATTCGCAGGCAATCGGGGTCTTGCGCATTGGGTTGGCACGCAAAAGCTATCCAGCGGCTGCAGGGACTTATGATGAAATGATCGAAAAGTTTGGCGTGCGGCCAGTCGATGGACGTTTCTTGCACCCTCAGCGTATCAGTCCGGGTCAGCTGGCGGTTCAGACTGTAGTGCACCAGCCCGGACAGCAAATCACAATCGGCTGGATGCGGTGGCTCTTGTTGTGTGGCTGGGCGGGGCTCAGACAACCGCTGTTGCTGCTCCTGATGGAGTTCCGTCATTATGGGCAGCAGTGGGCTGCGTGTGGCTTGCAGGAAAGGCAGGGTGCGGCTTCTGAACCCCTGTCCGAGGCCAGGATGGGCTCTGCAGGATGCCGGTGCTTCTTGTTGCAGCCAGTGCGCCAGCCGCAGCCGGGGGGAGGGCAGAGCGCTTTCCCAGTGACGGCACACCTGGGCGCAGCGGCCCTGCGCGCTGACGGGCAGATAGCTGAGTATCTTGTGCAATACCAGAGCAGGCAGCTGTTGGGCACACGCCAGTGTTGGCGTTGTTGTGTGCCCTGCGGCCAGGGCAGCCTGCTCGCGGGGCAGTCGATTGTCGGATGCCCAGCTGAGAGCGCACTTCAAGCCCGCATGACCGGGCGGGGAAGGTCGCGTACCCTGCGGCCCCTCTGCTGTCTGTGCGGCAGCTGAGGGACGGTGTGCCATTTGGTTTACAGATGGATTCATGGCTTTTTCCCTGATGTGTTGGCTCCTGTAAAGTAAGACTCTGCTGGTGATCATGGGTTCCCGCCGGTGCTCGATGGAGCACTCGTGCGGTCTGGAGGCTGTTGTCTAAAGAAAGGGCCAGCACCGGTTTTGATGCTGTTGATGTCTGTGAGAGGGCGTCTCATCCTGTCGTTCTGGCATCGGCTCTTGTTGTTTCTGTGCGGGTTCCTGTGCCGATTCTTCTGGTTCTTGTGGTGCCTTGTGGATGGCATCATCGTCTGCCGGGGGCGCCAGGCGCAGAATGGTTGGTGGACGGGATTGGTCGCCAAGCAGTAGTGAGAGCCCGTCAGCGCTGGCTGCGCCGGGGCCGTCTATGGCGGCCTCGACGGCTATGCAGGCTTTGGAGACGAACCGCCCCTGATTATCGGGACCATGGATCATCAATACAAACGCGGGGTCTTCTACTGTTGTGCAGACCAGACCACCGGGTGCCAGCAGACAGTGCTGCGGAAAGAATGCATGGTGCCTTTTGTATTTGTAACTGATGACATGCTGCCAGTCCTCGACAGGGTCCTGGTGCCATATGTCCAGGCGGTATTTTCTTTGTCGTACCAGTGTGAGCCCATTGGGTGACAAGGCTATGGTGATCAGGCTGTCGTCGGCTGGATCATCTGGCTCAGGCCGGGTTACCAGCAGGGGGCCATGCCGCCAATGGCCGTTGTCATCGCTGTAACACAGTTGAACCTGATCCAGGGAGCAAGCCACAGCCAGCTGTTTCTCGTCGCTGCGGAAAGAAGACTGTGGACTGCCGCCGTACTCTGGCTGGAGCCGGCTGGCATGCAGGGTAAGCCGTTCCTGCAGTCGACACTGTGCATCCAGCGCCCACAGACAAGCCTGGCTGTTGGACAGTATGGCCAGAAGATAGTGGTCGTTCGGGCTGTAGTGCAACCTCTGTATCGCTCCTGAGTAGCCATGCAGCTGTGAAATTCGGTAGTTCCATTGTTCAGGACGGGAACTACCCAGCCCTTTGCGCCAGACGTATACCATGTTGATGATGCCGCACGAGTCTGCGGCACTGTAGCTGGAGCTGACCGCCAGTTGACATCCGTGACCCATGGCCCACGCGTGCCCGGAGCATTCGTAGTCTGCTGTGAGGATCTTGTCCCAGGTTCTGTCATCTCTGGCGGGGAGGATCAATTCCAGACGCAGTTTTGCTGCGTGGATTTCTGCCTTTTGCTGCCTGATCCGGGAAAACAAGGCCAGGTCGCCGTCAGCCATGGGGTAAAAAGCCAGGGGTGTGCACAAGGCGCCAGTGGTCCATATACGGGTGCGGTGCCAGCTTTTTCTGTCCGGGTCCCGGCACCAGGCCAAAATGTTCAGGCCCTGTATGCAGAACAGTGCGCCTGCTTCCACCCTGGGGCTGAATTCGAGCAAGCGGACAGGCTCAGTCACATCAGGAGCAAGAACTTGTTTGTGCCAATGCCCCTGTTCCCAGCCATAGAGTCGCAGGCAAGAACTGTCTTGTGCGTCAGGCGGGCATGAGAAAGCCATCCAGCGACTGCAGGGGCTTTGTTTGCAGAAGGAAAACGTTTTCCCGTTCGGCCAGTCGATGGGTGTTTCTTGCACTTTCAGCTCATCAGCCAGGGTCAGCTGACGATTCAGGCTGTAGTGCACCAGCCCGGACAGCAAATCACAGGTATCTGGCTGACAGGGTTGTTGTGTGACCTGACAGGGTTCAGACAGCTGGCGTTGCCGGTGTTCCTCATAGAGTTCCGCCATTATGGGAAGCAGTGGGCTGTTCGTGACACGCAGGAAAGGCAGGGTGCGGTTGTTGAATCCCTGTCCGAAGCCCGGCTGTGCTGTGCAGGATGCCGGTGCTTCTTCTTTCAGCCACTGCGCCAGCCGTAGACGGAGGGAGGGCAGAGCGCTGTTCCAGTGGCGGCACACCAGGGCGCAGCGGCCCTGCGCGTTGACGGGCAGGTAGCTGAATATCTTGTGCAGCACCAGAGCCGGCAGGTGTTGGGCGCACACCAGTGTCGGCGTGCTCTTGTGTCCTCCGGTCAGGGCTGTTTGCTCGTGGGTTGGCACAAGGCTGCGCCCCGGGCGGAGCAGAAAAGGTCGCGCCTCTGCGCCGCGCGGCCCCGCAAGGGTCTGTGCGGCAGGTGAAGGCCGGTCTGGCATCTGACTTGCAGGTCGATTCATCGCTCTTGTCCGAACGCCGTTGTTGCCAGGGTAAGACAATGCTGAAGGTCACAGGTTCCCTCTGCGATGGAATGGGGCTGTTGCGCGGTCTGAAGGCCCTGGTCAGAGGTAGCGGCACAACCCGGCCGGATGCTGTTGAAGTGCTGGAGGCGTTGTCTCAGCGTCCTGGGCGATGGCGAGCTGTAGCGGCTGCGGTTGGTGGAATTTGTGGCCCAGCAGCACCGTCAGCCCGTCCGGGCTGGCTGCGTGGATGCTTATCAGAGGAAGTGGGACATTGACACAGGCTTTTCTGACCAGCCGTCCCTGACTATCGGGACCATGAATCCACAGCGACAGCGCAGGGTCTTGTGCTGTAGTGCAGACCAGCTCACCGCAGCGCAGCAGACAGGCTTGCACAACAAAGCGATCCTGCTCTGTTGCCCCGCGCTGTAGACTATGCTGCCAGTCGCCCGTGGCCCCACGGTGCCAGACATCAACAGACCAGAAGGTCGACAGCACCAGGGTGTTGCCACTGGGCGTCAGGAGAATGCTTCTCAGCTCGTTGATGGGGGGCGCGGCAGGCCGGGGCGGGGCTGTGAGACGCTCCCCGCACCGCCAGTGGCCATCGGCATCGCTGTAGCACAGTTGAACCTCGCGCAGGGAGCAGGGCAGTGCCAGTTGTCGTCCGTCGCTGCTGAAAGGCGTTGTCTGGGAGAGGTACAAGGGAGGCTGGTAAACACAGCCGGGCAGCGTCAGTCGTTCTTCCAGGCGGCATTGCGCATCCTGTGCCCACAGGCAGACCCGGCCGCAGGCCAGCATCCCCAGCAGCCAGTTGCCGCCCGGGCTGTAGTAGAGTTGCCTGATATCGCTGTTGTGGTAGGGGAGTTCTGACGCCTGACATATCCATTCTTCCGGGCTGCCGGGTTTGATCTGTTTGTACCAGATGTCTATGTTGTTGACCCAGTAGTCAGGGCCCAGGCGCTCGGCGACGCAGCCCAGCGCCAGTTGACTCAGCCGCGGATGGTTGGTCCGGGCGCTGGGGTGTCCACTGTACTTGACGGTCCCCGCCGGTTCCCAGCCGCTGTCGTCCCCGGAGAAGGAGGTGAACTGGATGTAGCATTCGGATGCACTCTGCGACAGGATGTGCTGGTCCCCGTTTGCCATCGAGAAAAAGGTTCTGATGTTATACGACGGTTGAACGCTGTGAATGCAGGAGCTGTGCCAGTTGTGGGTGCCGGCTTCCCTGCGCCAGGCTCTGAGGTCAGGCCCCCGGGTGGTGATCAGTGTGTCCTGTGGTATGGCTGTGAATCTGAAAGACTGCAGGGGCTCTGCCTCACCAGAGACCAGTAGCTGCTGTTGCCAGTCTCCCTGTTTCCAGCCGTAGATGCGCAGGAAAGCGGGGGCTTGCGCATGGCGCTTTAATTTGAGGGCGAGCCAGCGGCTGCAGGGGCTGATGTGGAAATTTTCGCACAGGCTAGGGTCTTGCCCATTGATGTTTGCCGGGGGCACCCTCAGCCGGTCAGCCCGGGTCAGCTGACGGTGCAGCGCGTAGTGCACCAGTCGGGATAGAAGATCACAGTCGCCTGGCTGCTGCGCCTGTGTGGCCTGGCGGGGCTCCGGCGATTCCTCATGAAGTGTCGTCATCATGGATAGCAGTGGGCTGTTTGTGGCTTGCAGGAAGGGTCGGGTACGGCTGTTGAAGCCTTGCCCCAGCAACGGATTTTCTCTATGCCACACGGGAAGCTCTTCTTTAAGCCAGTGGTCCAGCCTGGCCCGGGAAGAAAGCAGACAGTCATGCCAGTGGCGGCACACCCGGGCGCAGCGGCCCTGCTCGCTGATGGACAGATAGCGGAATATCTTGCCCAGTGCCAGAGCCGGCAGGTTCTGGGCGAGGCTCCGGGGGGCACGGGTGTGTTGGCTTGCTGGCAAAGTGCTGTGCTCCCGGGCCAGTGACGGCGCACTGACGGGGCGGGCGGAAAGAGAGCGGTCACAGGCCAGCTGACCGGAGGTGCCGGCCGCCTGTCCCGCTGTATGCTGTTCGTCAGAGGGCGTCGGGGCTGCCGGTGAGCGCCTCGGTACCGGTCTGCTGTCTGCAAGTGAGTTCATGACTGTAGTTGCCTGATGTGTCTGCGTCAGGAGGCTTTGACACGGGACTTGGGTGGCGGTTCCACGCGATGCGCCCTCGCCGTCCCATGCTGGCATCCCGGTCTGGCATGGGCGCTCAAAGGGGTGAGGCACAGCCGTCGAACCGGCTGCTGCTAGGAGTGCTGCACCCTTTCTGGCCGGTGAGGCCCGGATGTTGGTGGTGCGTCTGTCCACGCAGGTGCCGAGGTATCGGGCAGCGCCATGGCCAGGGGAAGCTGTCCTCGCCATTTGTCGGCCAGGCCTGGAGCTGGTGGCTGCCAGGCACAAGTGCCAGCCGGTTCTGGCGTGGCACCGGAGCGGATGGGATTGTGTCACCAGGGGACCGGTTACGGGTGCTTATTGTGGCGGGTCCGGAAATTCCACTTGCCAGCCAGGCGTATATCCCCTGCAGTTGAACAGCAGGGTCAGCCCGTCTGCGCTGGCGTAAAAGGGGCCGGCAAGTGGCGCACTGAGGGTCACACAGCCTTTTCTGATGAGCCTTCCCTGGCGGTCGGGCGCATGAATCCAGACAATGCCTTCCTCACCTTCGGCTGTCAGGCACAGGGCGCTGCCGGGGCCGGCCAGCAGGCCTTGCGGTGCGGGGGCGCCCGCTGTTGTCCGGCGGTGTACCCGCCAGTGCCAAAGGCCCCCGGCGTCTTTCTGCCAGACGTCCACCTGGCGGCTGGTGGTGCATATCAGGGTATGGCCGTCTCCGGACAGCTGAACGCGTTTCAGACGTTCGTCAGGGTCGCTGGAAGCTGAGGTTGCCATCTCCAGTGTTGATCCTCGTTGCCATTCGCCATTGTCGTGCAGCTCCCAGAACTGGATCTGGTGCAGGGACTGGGCCAGTGCCAGTTGTTTGCCATGGCAGCCCAGTCCCATCAGGTTGCCCATGTTCCGGGTTTGAAGTGCGGGAGGAAGGCTGGCGTGCAGCATCAGCTGATTGTGCAGGCGGTACTCCTGGTCCAGTGTCCACAGGAAAATGCTTCCGTCTTCGAACAGGATCGTCACATGGTAGTGATTGCCAGGGAAGCCTGCGGCTTGTTCGACAGGGGACCTGTGAATTTGAAGGAGAGACATACGGCAGTCCCAGTCGTCGGGTCTTGAGCGATACAGACCTTTTTTCCAGACGCGCACTTCATTGCGATAATGACCAGCCTGCAGGTCAGGTCTGGACAGGATCTGTGCCAGCCAGGAGCCTTTCTGCTGGAAGACAGTGAAGCGCAAGCCTTCGAGCTGGAGGCAGGACATCTGCTGCCCCCAGCCCAGGCCTTTGTCCCGTTGGCAGAAGAGTATCATCTGCTGTCTTTCCCTGTGCTGCGGATCTTCGGTGAGAATGATCAGATCGCCGCATGCCATGGGAGCGAAGGCGCAAACCCTGTGCGCTTCATCGATGCTGTATCTGTGAATGCAGCGCCAGACCTGTGCATCGGTCTGTCTCTGCCAGGCCAGAAGATAATTGTCGTGGGCACTGAACAGGATATCTGACATCGTATGACTGAACCCGAATGTGCTGACAGGTCTGGACGGTGGCGGAACCATGCTTTCTTCGTGCCAGCTGCCGTTCTTCCAGCCATGAACGTATAAAAACTTGCGTTCTGATCCCGGGGAGCACAGTGCCGTTGCCAGCCAGTGGCAGTTGGCGCTGAATGTGAAGCTGACCAGTTGGCCTCTGTCGTGCCACTGCATTGCCAGACACCTCAGCGTCATTTGCCGGGCCTGGGTTATCTGGTGGTGAATGCAGTACCCGGTCAAGCCGGCCAACAGCTGACCGGCCCTGTTCTCCTGCTGTTGTGCTTTTTCTGACCGGAGAAGGCCGGCGTGGGTGCGTTGCCGGAGGCGACAAAGCTCCTTGTGCTGCCGTTGCAGTACGGCCCAGAGCTGGCATCGGTGTCTGGCCAGCCAGGGCGTTATACGACGATTGATCCCGGCCGGGAAGAGCTGACCGGTGTTCGCCGACGCGATGGCGTGTTGCCGTAACCAGTGCGCCAGCCGCATGTGGATGGCGGGCAGGAGGCTGTACCAACGTCGGCACACCAGCGCACACTGGCTGTAGGAGGACACGGGCAGGTAGCGCAATATCAGGTCCAGAAGTTCGGAGGGCAGGGTTTGGGCCAGGGCTGGCGTCCGGGGTCCGGGCGTTTCCGGTCTGAAGGTCATGTCGGGCCGGTCGGGGTGGGACTGTGCGGTCATAAGGGTTTGTGACGGGGCAGCCTGTGGCGGCAC
>MPMQ01000101.1 GCA_002238585.1 Kistimonas sp. bin40
CGACGCGTTCCATGAACTTTTGCAGGTTGCTTTACCGACAACCCTGCTGACACAGGAAAGGAACAGGGCACAATTACCCTCCCACTTCCGCTGGATATGTTGGACATTGGTATGCAGCACAAAGTTCAGCTGTGCTCGCTTTTTTTGAACGACTGCTGGCTGGGTCGAGGGATTATCCGGTGAAACAGATCATTTCATCTGTACAGGGTGTTGGCAGAAGACCAGCAGTCATGGATGGCATCCCGGGGTTCTGGAAGACTTGCAGCAAAATCGGGCGGGTGCCTGTCCGGGCATGCCTCAGATAAAGGCGCGCACACAGGCTGCCATGATGCCCTGAGCCTGTGAAGGCGAGCAGACCCACCAACACAGCAGGTTTACGGACCCTGAGGCGTCAGACGCCAACGCCATCCCCTCCGGCAGTCTGGCACCTGTGCAGTGTTGCATCCTGGATCGCATGGCACTCGCGGTCAGTGCCGCACAGCACGCCGGATCACCGTCGTTCATATTCACAAACCTCTGCCTTCACAAACCTCTGCCTTCACAAACCTCTGCCTTCACAAACCACGGCCAGGATCGAAACGCGCGAACAGGATGAGTCCTGGCGTCCAGGTGAGCGTCAATGGATACTTGTTATGTGTCAGCAGCCTTGTCGCTACAGGCGAGTCCTGGCCCGTCATTTATCGCTATCTCCCAGCGTTTCCTTCATACAACTAATATGTCCCTCTATGCTCGCGTAGAGCTCGCTTCGCAATTCTTGTGCCATGTGCGGGCTTTCAAACAGACTCTGAAAACTCCGAGTGTGATGGAGGCCCACTTCGGTCAGCATTTTTATCAGTGCGTCTTGCCTGTTGTTCCGAGCGTTGGATTCAATGAACGCCATATTGTATGGGGTTATAAGCTCCAATCCGAGCAATAGCTTCTTCCACTCCTCATAACAGCAAACTGTGTCATGAGCGATATGTTTCTTTATGTGGAGGGCGTTTCTTATGTCAACCGTGGAAAGACTACTGATAAAGTCGTTGACTTCAGAGTTTTCCCCATACTCAGCCAAGCTGACACCGCTTGATTGATCTGGCAGCGAGTGACTGGTCGCTTGAGCTTTCGAGCCATATTGAGCCGCTTGCAGCTGATTTTTCAGTGCCTCGTTTTCTTTCTGCTGGCTACGCCCTGCTCTATTCAGCTTCACAAATCTGCGCGCGAAATCGATATTTTCTTCCTCTAATTCCGTTATCCTTGCCGACAACTTCTGCCTCAGCGCCTCGTTTTCTTGCTTCTGGCGACGCTCTGATACCTTCAGCTTCGCAAGCGCGTACTCGACCTCAAATTTTTCGTCCTCTAATTGGTTTATCCTTTCCAACAATTCCTTCTCCCTGGCCTGCGCCGCCTCAAGGCTGTTTTGAAGTTGGCTTGAATCTTGAGAGTCTCTCCTTTGAACCTCCAGACTCTGGCAATCCCGATTCATTGTCGATTCGGGAATTGAGTCTGTTGCTCCCGTCTGTTCTCCTGTCTGTTCTCCTGTAGCCCCAGCAGCCCCAGCAGCCCCAGCAGCCCCAGCAGAATCCTGGCCAAACCCAGCCTTGTGACAAGCCTTGATCAATTCATCCATGATCGGGTCGGTACGCGCCTCCTTCTCCCTCAGCTGCGCAAAAAACAGATACATTACCTCGCTGACCGCCCTGTAATCGCTCCATGACTTTTTCGCCAAAAATCTGGTTATATCAGACATAAATCTGGCTGTATCAGAATCACAACGTCCCCTGTCTGCGGACAAAGTCCTCGCTGTGTCGACAAAATCCTCATCGCTTCCAGTAGCCGTATCTGGTTCGGTAATCAGTTCCTCTGCGTCCTTCTGGCACTGATTAGCGCGGCCCAGAGGCGTCGCCGGTAATTTGCAAGAGGCTGGAGCCGCCCACACAGCCCTCGTGAATGCGACACCCGTGCTTTCTATGGGGGTTCCCTCAATCTGACCCTTACTCGTCCGGTCAGCGTTACATTGATAACTTGTATAACTGGTTGATCTGGCTTCCATGCTGACTCTCCTGTAAACAGATTGCAGAGCGTGCTGGTCTGGACGTTCTTTGGAGTTGTCCGCAGTAGTCCTGAAGGCATTTCGTTCATCACTGCACACCAGCACTTTGCGCCGATTTTTTCCAACAGGCTTATAAATTGAGACAAAAGTTATGCCAGAAAAGTTCCTTGTTCAGGGATTTTTTGAGAATTAATTTCAGCTGCGCCTATAGCGAAGCCAAGGAAATTTGAGAGGCATTAACAAGAAGCAGGTTTATGTCCGGCCGTGTCAGCTGGCATGGACTTCTTTATTCTCCCGGAAAGGATTGAAGCCCTCCTTCCATTTCCCATAGCGGCTACCGCCTCTTTCAACCCCGACTTCCACGAGAGTACAGCGTCACAAGAAACAGTAGCCGTTTGACATCAAGACGCTGTTTTCAGCACAGAGACTTTATGGCTGCACGGATGTTTTTCGGCAGAAGAATAGTGTTTTTCCAGGGCATCGATTTCCCTCTCCATGAGAGTGTAAAGGGCTCCTCTCAATTTCTCGGGCATGTGTTGGCTTTCAAAAATCCCCTGAAAAGAGATGTTGGAACATTTCATGCAACAGCGTTCAAACAATTTCGTCAGATTCCTGGCTTGGTTCTCTGGATATTCTGGATTCAGAGATGGTGGTCGGCGTGAATCGCACTCCTGGTAGACTTCCCGGATATCGGCATCCGTCATATAGCCCAGCCCTTTCCACAAGCTCTCCCACTCTTGCTTACAATGAGATGTCCCGTTAATAAGCGTTTGTGTGATCGACGAGCTGTTGCGCATCTCCCTGGTTGTAAGACTGCGGATAAAGGAATTGACTCTGGCATTGTCACCATAAGTTCGCATGTGAACGGCCCTTGCGCGGGCTCCGGCCGCAAACGCCAGAGCTGCTCTACTGGCCATGTTCTTCTTCAGCTTTTTGACCTGGTTCTGCAACCCATGATTTGAGAGGACAAGCCTCTGCATTTTTTCCTTATCGATTTTTCTCAGGCTCTGCAGCACGCTCGCCTGCCTGACGTGGTCCGTGGAAATGGCAACAGCCTGTCTCCTGGCCCATTTTGCCGCCTCGCACTCTCGCTCCAGCCTTTTCACCTGGGCCTCAAGCAAACGGATGGTTTGCTGCTCCTTTGTCAGCCCACTTGCGTCCTGAACCTCCATGGCACTGTCTGTCTCTTCCATTGCAGAGTCTTTTCCCACAGGCGGGGTGGTGCAGGTCGGGAATGTCTGGGAAGGGGGAAGATCGGGCATTTTCTGCACGCTTTTATTCGCAAATGAAGAGGCCTGTTGTGCATTCGGCATCAAAAAAACCGGCATCCAGCCATACCCTGGCGGCAGCATCGACCAAGGCGCATCATTTCGAAATCCTGCTGTTTTCTGATCCATTGTCAATCTCCTTATTTGAACAGAAGTTCCAGGCCCACCTTGTTTCGGCATTTTCAGGGGCAGGACCGCGCGGCCCTCGCTGGCCCTGACAGAGGACCTTCCCATGTACGGCACCTCTCCTCCATGGTGCACTTGTTTCTATTGCTCCTATAAACTTTGACAAGAGACTGGCGTGAAGGTTCAGTGGGGTTCAGGTTGTGCAGGGAGACACAAATCCAGACACACAGATGTAACAAAGGATTATGGGTAAAACATGAGGATGATGGGGAGAAGATGACGCCTTTCAGCGACCGTCTGTGCAACCTGGCTTGAGGCGGCTGTTGCATCAGGCAGATTCGTTATTCATGATTTTTTGAGAATGACCGGCAGCCGGGCCTACAACTGCGTATTCTGGCGAACTTGAATGCCAGAAGGATTTTCCTTTCATTAACACGGGGGAAGATTCTCGCCCTGCCATATCAGCTTTCGATGTGCTTCTCTTTTTTCGCAAACAAGCTTCGCAAACGAAGTGCAACTCTCCTCTGATAGCGGCTACTGTCTCTTTGAATCGACCTGTCACGAAAGGCAGGATTCTAAAGAAACGGCAGCCATTTTCCATTCAGACGCTCTTACTGAACAGGGAATTTTCTTGCAGCCGCATATTCTTTCTTCAGGTGCTCTATATTCCTCACCATGACGTCGTACAGAGCCCTTCTCAATCTTACTGGCATGTGTTTGCTTTCAAACAATTCGAGAAAATGCATGTTTCTTTTATTGTGGGATACAACATAGCGAAACATTTCCCGCACCTGTTCTCCTGGATGGTTTCTAATTTCCCCCTTGACTCTTGCAATGCCTGAGTCCCTGATGAGCTCCATGTTTTTCCAGAAGATCTCCCACAGCTTTTGATGCTCACAGGTTTCGTAACAAAGCGTGCGCCTTATCTTCCCATTTTGGCCTATCTCCATGGTTGTAAACTGGCGAATGAGTTCATTGACCTCGGCGTTTTCACCATAGTCATCCAGGCTGACGGCCTCTGCCCGGGCTTGCGCTTCGTCCAGAACGACTTGATCCGCCCGGGCTTGCCTGAGCTCCTCCTGCAGTAACTGCAGGTCCCGCTGCAACCGACTCTTTGCCTGGGAAAGGGACTGTATCGTCCTGGCATCTTCTTCTTTTTCCTGCTGCAACCGGGTCACCTGTTCCAACAATTGACGCGCATCATGACTGGCCTCTCTCCACTTCGCCTCGAAAGAGTGTACGCAGTCCCCGGATGTCCTCAGCAGAGCTTCCAGCTCACGAATGCGTTCCTGATCCGCTGTCAGCCGCACGGACTCTCCCCTGGTGTCCTGGACCTCCATGTCACTGGACCTGTCTGTCAGGTCAGCACCTTGTCTTATCTGGACAAAACAACTCTCTATACGCGCAACCTCCTGCCAGCAAATCTCTGCATCCTGACAAGCCCGGATGAATTTTTTCATGATCGCCTGATCATCAACCACTTGTCGCATTTCTCGACGCACAAAGTCTTCCATTGCTCCCCTGACTCGACAGGGCTGGTGCGGATACTTCTCCATGAGCATCGCTATCTCTTCCCATGAAAAACCCAGGCCTTCAAGCATGATCGCCTCTTTCCCTGAAAAAATCTCATCTGTGCCAATGGCTGTATTCATGGTTTCTGCCAGTATCCTGGCAGCCTCAGCAGGCCGCGCGTTGCTGACCGGAAACCCTGCCCCACTCATCTCAAAAGAATCAGAGCCGCAAGCTCTGTGCACACTTCTCCCCACAAATGTGGCGTCCTGCTCGCCTACAGGTCCTATAGAGCCTTGAGTGACACCTGTCATCGGCGAGGGGGGGCCCTGAACTGTTACTTTTTGATTATGCATTCTCAATCTCCTTTGGATGCAATGTCCCGCTTCAGCTTGTTTCGGCAGTTGCAAAAGCAAGGCGGCACAGCCTTGCAAGAGAACTGTTCCATGACCACACTGCCAGGGCCAAGCGTTGTTGATTTCTGTTACGCCCACAGTTTTGGACAAGAGGCCATTAATGAAAGTTCATGGGTTTGAGGTTCGCTTTCCACAGAAGGGCTGTTGCCATGCTCAGGATGAAGGAGAAAGACTTCTCTTCCTGTTTCAAAAGATGACTGCAAAAAAGACAGGCCAATTCATGGAACAAGCGTTTTCGATAACAGCGATCCCTGGTTGCACCAGAGCCTATGTTGTTTCTCCCTCAGCGAAAGCTGTTTCTGCCCACTGGCGACAATGGCAACCACCGCTCCTTGAAACCTGGACGCCACGGCAGTCCAGAGCGGGAAGAAGCGGCAAGCCATTTCGGATTCAGCCACTATTATTAGCAGGGATATTTTTTGGCAGCATCATGCTTTTCTTTCAAGGACGCCAAGTTCCTCTCCATGACATCGTAAAGGGCTGCTTTCAATGTCGCTGGCATGTGTGTGCTTTCAAAGATTTCTTTAAAAGGCATGTTGTTCCTGGCGCGACAAACCGTATCGAACAGCTCCATCAGTTGCCGCACCTCATCTGATGACGAGCAGCGCTGGTACGCCCTTGTTATCATAGGCTTCCTGACATCGGCGAACAGCCCTTGCCACAAGTCCTCCCAGGATTTCCTATGAGAAGAGGTGCCTTTCATAAGCACCTGCCTTATGGGTGAATCCTTCATCTCCCAGGTTGTAAGCTGGCCAATGAGTTCATTGACGCCGGGGTTATCATAGCGATGCAGGGCGGCGGGTTCTGCCGGAGCTTGAGACGGCGCGGCGGCCACAGCGGCCTGGGGCGTCTGAGCGGCCTGTAACTGGCTGAGCTGCTCTTCCAATGACCGGGCCGACTCTCGCGACCGCTCTGCGGTCCTGACAAGTATCCGCTTAGCCTCTTCACCGGCTGCCACTTGCTGCTGCAACTCACGCACGCTGGCCAAAGCCTCTGCCAGCTGTTGCTGCAGACGTTGCTCAGACTCCCTGGACGCCCTCAGCTGGTCTTCCAGGTCACGGATGCGCGCCTGGTCCACAGCGAGCGATCCGGTCCCTGTCTGCTGGATTTCCATGGCAACGGCTGTGTCTGCCCTATCAGCTCCCGGCCTTATTGTGAGAAAACTTTCTTCGATACACGCAACGTCTTGCTGGGCGATCTCCGCAGCCTGACAAGCCGCGATAAATTGTTGCATGATCGCTTCATCACTGTACCCTTCGTTTATTTTTCCAGTGACAAATTCTGTCATTGCTCCTCTGACTACCTCACAGCGATCCTGCGAATAGCGCGCCAGAAGTCGCACTGTTTTATTGACTGCAAACCCCATGCATTCAAGCATGGCTGCCTCGTTCCCGGCAAAAATATCATCTGTTCCTATGGCCGCGTTCATATTTGCCGCCAGTATCTGTGCCCGGCCTGCTGGCTGAGGATGACGGACCTGAGCCCCCACCCCGCTGTAAACAGGGCCAGGAGCACCCTGCACGTTTCTCCCGGCGAATGCGGCCTGCGACTCTACCGCCGCCGCCATCGGGTAACCGCTCATTGATGCGGGACACCCTTGGCATGTTCTTGTTTGATAATCCATTACGAATCTCCTTTAGAGAAAACTCTCGGTCGGCTTTGCCCCGGAATGTCCCGGGCAAGGCCGCACAGTTTCGATGAAAGCCACCGCATGACAGCAACACCAGGCGCTCTTTATTATTTCTGTTGCGCCCAGTGGTTTTGACAAGAGACCTTGCGAGAAAGTTCATGGAGTGCTGGTGCGATTTTCACAGGACAGAATCTGGCTATGGCCGGGATGAAGAAAAGAGCCTTCCTGGACTCCTGCACACGGCTGAAAAAAGACGGGTCAAATTCTGGTTGTGACGGATCTCGACAACAGCGATTGTTTGCTCCATCAAGGCGGATGTTGTTTCTCTCTTAACGGAAGCTTTTCTTTTTGATTGAGGCTGCGATCTCTTTCAACACCACTGTCATATGCTCACTCTCAAAGATAGCCCGGAAACATATGTTATCAGACTCGCTTCCCGGTGCCTTGCTGGACAGACACATCATTGCCTCCTCAATGCTCAGCGGGTTGTTGCTCTTGGCTGCGGAAATATCGGAGTCGCTAGCGAGACCAACCCCCTTTCCACAAGTTCTCCCATTGTTTGGTAGATTGAACTGTGTCTTACTCCAGCAGCGCTCATTGACGCGGATCGCCGAGATATCAACTTCACCCAGCTGTTTGTGGAACTCAAATGACTGACGCATGATGAAAAACCGAACCTGTCTGAAAACTCCGTTGGCACTTATGGGCTATAGCCCATAAGTGCCAACGATTTTATGCTTTCGGACAGGCACCAGGTTGCCATTTTCATCAGGGGTCTTTCTTCAGTTTACATTCAGCCAGTCCTCAATCAGCAATCCGGGAACGCGTTCAAATTCCCTGACATTATTTGTTGCCACAATAAGTCCCTGGCTTCTGGCATGGGCGGCTATCAGATTGTCATAAGCCCCTATCTGGCAGCCTTGTTCCCTGAGAGTGTTGCGTATATCGGCGGAATGCAAGGCTGCACGGGTGTCAAAATCAAGAACTGTGAGCAGGGATAAAAATTCATCGACAGCGATCTGTTTTTCCGCTCTGCGGGACTGGGCACCCCTTTCTATACCGTACTGCAACTCCTCAACGGTGATGGAAGAAACACACATTTTCCCACTGAATTTGCTGAAATTTTTGTAAACCTGCGGTAGCCGCCTTTTCAAAACCCAAATACAAATATTCGTGTCGAGCATATACCTGAGCATTAAAAATCATCTCGCTCTTGTTGAACGGGCTGTTCCCTATCTGGAAAATCGTCGCCAAGCCCATTTTTCTGGAAAAAACTTTCCCATGTCGACCCCAGTGGAGTGAGGATGATGTCTTGCCCTCTACGGGAAATATGCACCCTCTTAATGTCATCCGGAAAGGCAAGCTCCTTGGGAATTCTTACCGCTTGTGACTGATTGTTTTTGAATACGCTGGTTTCCATTGCTTTACCCTCTAGTGTATAGGTTTAGTGTATATACATGACTGTGAGAGTCAAAAATAGTTCCGGCAAAGGAGAATGTTCTTATGCGATACCAATCTACAGCCGAGATCCGGGACATGTGACCAGCAGACCAGAGCATAGTGGATGGTGGGGACACAGGACAGAATCTGGCTATGACCGGGATGAAGAAAAGAGCCTTCCTGGACTCCTGCACACGGCTGAAAAAAGACGGGTCAGTTCTGGCTGTGACAGATTTCGACAACAGCGATTGTTTGCTACACCAAGGCGTATGTTTTTCCTCTCTCAGCGGACACCACGTCTTTCTGATGGCGACTACTGTCTTTTAAAACTGGAGGTTACGTTGAACGTCCAGTTTCACAAGAAGAGCTGGAGAGACATCCCATGAAATCCCCTTCCAGCTCAATTTTTTAATCATGTAATCCAGCGACCAACCTTATCGAGCGGCAGTCCAGCGTGTAAACGTATGGATCTCAGCTACCGTGGTTTCATAAATGGCTTTTCTCAACACCACTGGCATGTGCTCACTTTCAAAGACGTCCCGAAAAGGCATATTTTCATTGAGGCTAATAGCTTTGTGAGACAGTTCCACCATTGCCTCAAGAGGATTGTTCGGATTCTTCCCGTTGCACAGGCTTATATGGCTGTCATCAACGAAACCCAACCCCTTCCACAATTTCTCCCATAAATCCTTGTGCATATTTGTTTTCTCACACAACCTTCGCCTTACCATCGGCCACTTCGTGAGGTCCCAAGTATTCATCCTTGTGATGAAATGATTCACTTCCCTATTTTCTCCATAGGCATCCAGATTGACGGGAGCGGTCGCAGTCCGATCTTCGGCCGCAGCTGCCTGGGACGTCTGGCCTGCCCGGGCTTGGCACAGCTGCTCTTGCGATTGCTTATACTTCGCCCGCAATGCGGATTTCGACGCGTAAAGTCCCTCAATTTCCTGCTGCTTTTGGCTGTTCTGCTGCCTTAATGCCGCGACTTCAACCTGAGCTTGGCGTAACTGCTCTCCCAGTTGGCTGTTTTCCTGCAAAATCTCGTGTTGTAGTCCCTCGTCGTCCATAACTTTCTGTTCCAGTTGTGCGATCTGCTGCCTCAACGCCCGGAACTCA
>MPMQ01000102.1 GCA_002238585.1 Kistimonas sp. bin40
TTTCGTGGCTGAAGTCCAGGGGACGGGAGCGCGCTTGTATGGGAGTGCTGTACGCAGAAGAAAGTTCCCCAACGTTTGTGAACAGGGCTGACCTGGTGCGCGGCAAGCGCCGTCCGTCAGGGCGGGGAGTATGTCAAAAGGGCAGAGCCTCCTGTGGGAGCCGGCATATGAGGGCCGGATTTGTGCTGTCCCTGGTCAGTGTTCTCTTTCTTGCCCTGTGGTGGCTGTCTGGCTGGCAGAGGGTCTGGGGGCCCAGGCGATAACAGAAACATAAGCCGTTTCAGCGACCACGCCTGGCTGACCGGAGCTGTCAGAGCTGTGCGGGCTGTGCGGGCTGTCCATGCGCGCCGATAACCTCCAGTCTTCCCCGGAATCGCTGTGCTCTTCTTCAGAGTCAGAAGCGCCGGCTGTGCTGTTGGCGTGCTGGCGCATGTGAGCCTGCAAACCGACATTTCTACTGAACGTCTCCTGGCACTCAGCGTACGGACAGGCGTGAGGTTTGTTCCGGGTGTACATAGCCGGGAGCCTTGTTGTCAGAGGGATTTTTTCTCTGAATCTCTGCGGATATGTCTCAGGCCGATGGCCGGGGTGTTTTTTCAGGGCGTGAGCGCGCTTCATGTGTCTGACAAGAGTGTATTTTCGCGCAAATTCACTGGTGCAACTCTCATGAGGACAAGGATAAGGCCTGTCCCCGGTGTGTGCGCGCAGGTGTGCCTTCATAGTGGAGCTTTGGGCGAATCGCCGCTGACAGCCTTCAAATGCGCAGACGTAGGGCTTTTCCCCCGTGTGGGTGCGGGTATGCGTTATGAGAGTTGCTTGTTGGGTAAACTTTCTGCCGCATCCGCTTTCGGGACAGACATAGGGCTTTTCCTGGTTGTGCACGCGCAAGTGTGTTTTGAGCACCTGTAGCCAGGCGAAGGATTTGCGGCATTCGGCGTAATGACAGACATAGGGTCTTGCGCAGCTGTGGGTGCGCAAATGGGTGTGCAGGGTGCTGTACTGGGCGAAGCGCCAAGGGCAGTTTTCCTGTATGCAGACATAGGGTTTTTCCCCCTGGTGGATTCGCAAATGGGCGCGCAGGGAGCTGCGACACTGGAACCTTTGGTGGCAGCCATCCTGGGTGCAGGCAACGGGTTTTTGGCCACTGTGCTTCATCATGTGAACGTTCAGGGCTTTTCGCCAGCCGAACTGTTTTGCACAGCCGGTTATGGGACAGTGATATGGTTTTTCCCCGGCGTGGACGAACAGGTGACTGCGCAAGGTTTCTATGCGTGTGAACCTCCTGTCACAGTGTTCCCATGTGCAGCTATAGAGTCTTGCTCTGGTGTTTGTCCTCGCCAGAGAGGCCAGCGCAGGGGTGTGGGTGGCCTGTTTGTCACTCTCGCCAATCTGGTGGCGATAGGCTGATGTGCTGAGGTGGCAGCGCAGGTGATTGACAAGAGAGCTTTTGTACGCGAACCGGCTGGCGCAATCTTCCTGTGTGCAGCGATGTTTTTTGTCTGCGCCATGTGTTTTCGCGTGCCAGGCCAGACTCATGGTCAGCATGAAGTCTTGTTCACAGTCAGTAACACGACAGTGGTATTTTTTCCCGCTGCGCAGGAGGCGCCAGGCCGGGGCATTGGAGCCGGTACGGGGGCTGTTGCAATCTCCCTGAGCGCCTGAACGGAGTCTGTTTACAGCATATGATTTCATGGTGAAGTCAGCCTGGGTGTCATTGATTTTTCACACCCTGACATACGACAGATGTTTCATGGGTGCGGGTGTGCCGGTGGACATTGGGATGTTTGGCATCTGAGCCAGTTCTCACAGTCGCGCAGTCGTGATGCCAGCAGAGAACCGATCCGCCTGTACTCCGGTGCGGCAAACAGAGCATGGCTGTTGTTTGCAGCAGGATCGCCGGGTGACAGGGGCTTGCTCCGGGACAAGCGTCAGCGTGTTGTTGTGCAGGGTACTGGCCAGGTGGCGATCGAACGGAGTATTGGAGCCTTGATGCGGCCTGTTTATCTCTCCCGGTAACCCTGTTGTTATCTTGACCGGTTTTTATGGAACCTGTAACGAGGCTCAGCCAATCCAGGTCAATCGAATTTTTGTGCGCGCAGACCGAAAAAACTCCCGCCGGTCCGGATGCAGACAGTCTGGGAGACCGGTCTGTCAGCGAACAGGCGACAGACAGCTGATAAGTGGTTATCGACCAGCTACCCATGGTACACGGGGCTGATGCCCATGTTTCCGGTTACCAGAAGCTGAGCGGGCAGGCCTCAAACTTTCCCCGAGCCTGCTGTAACCGATAGCCGTCTTCGCCTCCCCGAGGCCCCGGGGGCAGTCGGGACCCGGCTCCCGGGTGTGTGTTCCCTGAAAAGACGGCAGAGAACGCTTTTTGAAAAACACGGTGGTTACAGAGGACGGATGTCCTGCTGTGTCAGTATGGGCGGTGCCTTCTTGCCATGACGGGCTCTCAGGATCGGGAGCTGTACGACAAGGTACTGCGAACAAGGCTGTCAGAGGACGGGCGCGCCAGGACAGCCAGGACAGAGGGTGCATCAGGACAAAGAGTGCATCAGGACAAAGAGTGCATAAGGACAAAGAGTGCATCAGGACAAAGAGTGCATCAGGACAAAGAGTGCATAGTGCCCCATCGGTTGGTGATTACGCATCTGGCTTATTCTTCATGTTTTCAGTTACAACGCCACAGAGAAAACTTGGGCTTTGTGCGGCAGGAGCTGCGGCCGGCCGGGCTGTCCCGCAACCCAGACGGTCGGCCCGTGTCAGCGCGAGACCTTCTGCCCGCCAGCAAGCGGGGCATGGAAGACGGTGTGCCCGGGGCAACAAGCAGGCAGGACAAGAGCCTTGTCACGACAGCAGGAAATCCACTCGCTGTTCACAGAAAATCTGTGAGCCGCTGTGTGTTCGTTCAGAAAATTTGATGGCTCGCCGGCCTGCCCGCAGAAAGCAGCAAGCCTTTTTCTGTTCATGGGAGGGATGTGGAAAGCGCTTCAGGCTACAAACAGTGCTGATGGAACATCGATGCCTTCATACTGGTGACAAGATTTTTCCGTGCCAGTGGGAAGGCTGCGCAAAGCGCTTTGCACGACAAGCTACTTTGGCAGGTCATTGGCGAGTCCATACCGGCGAGAAGCCCTTTGCCTGTTGGTGGGAAGGCTGCGCAAGGCACTTTGCACAACAAAGTGCGGTGGAGAGACACTGGCGTGTCCATAGCAGGCAGAGGCCCTTTCCCTGCTTGTGGGAAGCTTGTGGACGCTGGTATACCCAGAGAGGAACTTTGAGAGCGCACCTGCGCATCCACCGCGGAGAAAGGGCTTTTGCCTGCTCGTGGGAGACCTGTAAAAAACGGTTTACAGAAAAAGGAAACCTGGTAAAGCACCTGCGCATCCACCGCGGAGAAAGGGCTTTTGCCTGCACGTGGGAGACCTGTCAAAAACGGTTTACAGAAAAATCCAGCCTGACAAAGCACCTGCGTATCCACAGTGGAGCCAGGCCTTTTGTTTGCTCGTGGGAGAACTGCAACAAACGGTTTAACCGAAGCGAAAGCTTGGCTGCTCATTGGCGCACCCACACGGGCGTGAAGCCCTTTGTCTGTGCCTGGGGGAACTGTGACAAGCGGTTTGCCGAAAAAAGAAGCCTGACAGGTCACAGCTGTAACCACACCGGACAGAGCGCTTTTTTCTGCCAGCAGGAAAGCTGTGGAAGAGGGTTCACGAGCTACTCGAGTCTGGTGGCTCACAGGCGCAGCCATACCAGGGAGCAGTCTGCCGGCTCCCGGAAGCGCTGTGGCCAGTGGTCCAGGGGGAAAAGCCAGCCGTCAGTTGATTTGCGCGCATCCACAGCGAAGCCGGTGTCTGTTTCGTTTGTTCACAAGAGGATTGCGCAAAGCAGTCTCTTGTAAAAAATGACTTGAAAAGGAATCCGTGTCCGCGCTCTCTTACGTCCAGTGTCTTTTGTTGTCCCGTGAAGGCAGGGCCGGAGCGCCTGGCGGATTTTTGCCGTTGTCGTCCGGATACAGGGGCAGGGCTGTTTGCGGTTGGCGCGTCATCGTCTTCCCTGAGGATGCGGTCTTGTCACTGTGGCCGGCATCTTGCGCTGAGAGTCCAGGAGGCGGCCCCGGCTCCACTGCAGAGCCTGCCGGATGGCACCCGGCCGCTGACAGCCTTGCCAGCGGCGGTGCAGAAAGGGGTGCGATTGTTGTCCAACAGGCTTTTGCTCACGCAGCCGAAAGCACGAAGGATAGCCATGTTTACTGTTACAGCACCATGTATACGCGCACAGAACCGAAGGGGAAAGCCTCGCCTGCTGACAGAGGGGGGCAGTGGCGTTCAGTGCCGGGGGGGCGGCAGGGCGGTCTGGTCTTCGGCTCTTGCTGATGCGGTACTGGCGGCTGGTCCACCCGAAAACGGGGGGCGCAGGTTGCCAGGCAGCCAAGGGTTGCCAGGGCGTCCTGACGCACCTGTTGCAAAACCATTGTTTGCATGTCCGGTGCAAGGCTGCGGACGATGTTTTGCGCGCAACAATAATTTTGCTGTTCACCTGCGCGCTCACAGCAGAGAGAAATTTCTTGTCTGCCCCTATGAGGATTGCGGGAGACGCTTTCTCAAAAAAAGCCATATGAAGGTTCACCTGCGCACGCACACCGGGGAGAAACCCTTTGGCTGTCCCCATGCGGATTGTGAACGACGGTTTCCACAGCGCAGCGGCCTGGCAAGTCATTTGCGCACGCATGCCGGAGAGAGAAACATTGTCTGTCCCTACAAAGGTTGCAGGAGACGGTTTGCGCTATGGCGCGATCAGATAGTGCACCTGGAAAGCCATAGCAGACAGAGACCCATTGCCTGCACCTATGAGGGGTGCAGCAAACGGTTTTTACAGCGAGCCCATCTGAGAATTCATCTACGTACTCATACCGGGGAGCGCCCCTTTGCCTGCCCCTATGACGGCTGCGAGAGCCGTTTTTCACACAAAGGCAGTGTGGTGACCCACCAGCGCACTCACACCGGAGCCCGGCCCTTTGTCTGCCCTTGGCCGGGCTGCCGGAGAGCCTTTGCACAAAGCAACAATCTGGCATCTCACCAACGTGTCCATTATGGAGGCAAGTCCTTTGTCTGTTTTCAGCAAGGCTGCGGCAAAGCCTTCCGGGATCAGGAAGAGCGTAAGGAGCATTGCCGTATCCATATTGGAGAAAATCCCTCTGACTGCCCGCCCGGGGACTCCGGGCCCGCGTATGTCAGCCCTGGCGGGGTGGGGGCTGACATACGCATGCAGACGGGAGAGCCGCCTGTTTGTGACGCGCAGCCGGGGCATGGGGAACGCGTGTCCGCCACACAGAGCCCGAACATGTATGGGATCTCTCATGCAGGACAAACGTCCTTGTGCTGGCCAGAGCCGGCATGGGGAGTGAGACATACACAACAAGGTAGCCGGGCAGTACCGCTTCCTTTCGCAGGTAGAGGAAATTCGCCACCATTGCCATCAGTGCTGAGCATATTGGCGCGTCGCCTCGAGACTGGAGCGACGTCTTCGCCCGGTTCGCCGGAAAGTGATGCGAACATGTTTTCCAGCAAGCCGCCTGGCGGTGCATCTTCTGGACATCAATCCTGACGAACTCCCGCCTGGAGAGTGGAGGTGGAATAGCGGTGGAGAGTCGGTTGCAAGTTACTTTGAACAAGAGGGAGGAAAAAGAAAACGAGACGCCAGCTGATATGCACCTGGGTTGCCTCTCCACAGGAATAACGGTCGGCTGCCCACAACATCGGCCGGGGAAAGAGTTTTCAAAAAGAGGATGCGAGCCGTATGGGCTGGGGCTGCACTCCGGCAGCATGGAGCGCAGCTGACGGAGTTGTCAGCCTGGAACTGTGAAACAGGCTTCAACGGCATCCAATGGACTATTGATTGCGCAGATGAATGGCGGCCATGAATCCTTCGACGATGTATCACCGAAAATCAGCACTGTCCTCCAGGTCGCCGGAAGCCGGCGGCAGGCGGTGCTCTCCGGCGGCAAGGCGATCAGACGAGCTCTCATGGGATTCCGGTCTGAAGCCTGTTGTCTGCTCCAGCGCGCACGGCAGACAAGTGTGTGCACGAACAGGCGGCCTGCGGCGACACCTTGCTCTCCACACCGGCAAGACACCCTTTGTCTGCTTCTGCGAGACTTGTGCCAAGCGGTTCGCTCACTCAGGCAACTTCGCATTGCATCGTTGTTCCCACAGCAGAAAAAGTTTGTTGGTTGGCACCCAGAAAAGTTGTGGGCAAGCTTCTACGCGATTACAGCGCCCGCTACAGCATGAAAGCAGTCCCGTCGAAGAGATGTTCTTTGTGTGCTTTCGTCCCGGTTGCGGACAAAAGTTTCTGCGCGAGGACGACCTGAGGCGCCATGCAGGAAGGCACATCACACAGAGGCTCTTTGTTTGCGCGTATAGAGGTTGCGCAAAGGCCTTTGAACAAGTGCAGCACCTGCTACAACACCGCCGCATCCATGCCGGACCGCTCCCCGGGATCCGCCTGGTCCAACGCTGGACAATAGCCGGTTCACAAACGCCGTTCCAGGCACAGCAGCCGTACCCTCCAGCGCTACAAAAAAGCTTTGTCTGTCAGCAGGAAGGTTGTCGCAGACGGTTCACAACAAGTAAGGGCCTGGCAATACACGGGCATGTTCACACCCGGGCCAGACCCTTCCCGTGTCCGCACAGGGGATGCTCCAGGTGGTTTGTGCTGTCGGAGGACATGGACCGGCACCTTGCTACTCACGAGGGCCGCCCACTGCCCCGCCGGGAGGCTGAGAACCACAGACAACAGCGGACGGAGATGGCGATGACGCAGGGACCTGGGGCGGCGGCAACAAGGCAGGCTGTTACCAGGCCGTTGCCCGACTGGCCAACCCTGTCGCCAATCGCCGTGCACCAGCCCCGGGCAAGGCCTGGGCTGCACTGGGAACCGCTGTCGGAAGCTGCCGGGGGGGAGTGTCCTTCGCAGCCTTCAGCGGAGCCTGGCAAGCTTGAGCTGTCCCTCTGGCCGATCGCTGCGCCGTTCTCCCTGCCCTTGCCGTCAGGATTCAGCGCGGAACAATCGCAGCAGGCGTTTTTGCGACCAGAGTTTGCGGATGACGAGGCTTTCTTGTTGTGGTTGACGTCTTCAGATGACAGTGATCGCACAGCTTACTGACATGTTTGTCAGGAGCCGGGCACAAGACACCCTGCCAGTGTGTCCAAGCTGCTTCATGTGGGGCACAGGGGCCTTTGATAGTCATGTTTGTTGTTACAACACAGAGCCAGGGGCTGGAATCTCTCCCCAGGTCCACGAGCGCGGCTACTGCTGTTGCTTGTCGGAAATCGGACCGGTCAGTCCGGCGGGCAGCCGCTGCCGGGGAGAAAAAGCCTTGTCCTCGTCTGGGGGGCAAGAAACGGGCCTCCGGAGAAAGCCGCCGAACAAAAAAGCGGTGCTTTGGCTGCCGGTGGCGCGGTTGCGGCAAAAAATTTTTCACAGCTTATCGCTTGCAAGTGCATGGGTATACGCATACGGGCGAAAAGCTCTTTGTGTGTCTTCATAGGGGTTGTGAAAAAAGGTTTGCACAAAAAGCGGATATGCAGCGGCACATGCTGACTCACTCCGGAGAGAAGGCTTTTGCGTGCCCTTACACTGACTGCGGGAAAAGCTTTTTATTCAAACATGTATTGGAGGCTCATCTACGCATTCACACGGGGGAAAAGCCTTTTATTTGTCCAGCGGCAGGCTGTACAAGAGCGTTCAGCCAGAAAGGAAACATGCGCATACACCTGTGTACCCACACTGGGGAACGGCCTTGGCCTTGCCTTTTTGAAGGCTGCGACAAGCGGTTTACTACTTCAGCACAGAGAAACAGGCATTTTCGCAACCACGGGGAAAAGCAAGCTTGGCACTTGTTTTCTGACACAACAACCGGGAGGCTGGCGCGCTGCCATCACGACCATACCTACGCTGTCGATTCGGGCGGCCCGAGTCCCCGGAGTGCGGCGGTGCCAGAGTCTGTTGCCCATCAGAGGCACGCCCGGCGGCCTTCCAGCCTGCAGCAGCCGGATGAGGTTGAAAGCACAGCGTCCGACCGGCGGCCTGCGCCCATGTCCGCGCTTGCCCTGGCGTCACCATTCGGGGAAAGCCCGTCCGGCCTGGAGCCACCGCTGACCCTGGATGACCCTGAGATATTCAATGCATGGCCACCATGGCCACCAGTGTTGGATGACGCCGGAGCCTTGTGGTCATGGCAGGACGAAGACGCATCGGAGCAGAATGCCCTGCTGTCATCCTTCACCGAGGACGACGGGAGCTTCTGGCAGCAGCTGGTGCATCCTGTTGAGGATGCACCTTGTCCATAGACTGTGAAATCTGGCTCTGGTTGCCGGGTTCGGACCTGCGGCCGGAGTGCCTGGCGGACAGGGTTTGTTGGTAGCCGGACGCAACAGGCCTGCTGTTGTGTCCGGCTTGTATTTTTGATCAAGATCAAGCCGGTTTGGGGGCCTCCTATGAACGGTGCTTTTATGACAAGGCGTTGCCAGTGGCCGGGAGTCAGTCCGGCATTGACCGACCTTGTGGACGCGTTTGCAGGATCAACAGGACGCAGGCGGGTCCAGTGGCCAGCCGCTGTTACAGGGAAAGTCGTTCGTGTGGCCTGTCACTACGCCCATGAATCCGTTGCTGACCGACCGGCTCCGGGCGAGAAGGATGGGAAACTTCGCTGTGACGGATACGCGCCTTTCGTTTGTCCGGAATCATGTGGAACAAGGTCTCTACAGTCAGGTGCGCTGCAAGTACATGGATACAGCCACAGCGCAAAGACACCCCCACAGGAGGGGTGCGGGAAAAAATACAGTCTTTCAGGGGATCTGATGGTTCACTGGCGCAGCTATTCCGGGGGAAAGTGCTGTATCTGTCCGCATGAGGGTTGTGGCAAACGCTACTCACACCGCCGAACGCTGCGGGAACATATGCGTTCTCACGGACCCGAAAGGTTCCTGGTGTGTCACTATCCCGACTGCGGAAAAGCGTTTGGATTCAAGAAGGTCCTGCACAATCATCTACGCTGGCATACGGGTGAAAGATGTTTTGTGTGCCCGGAGAGCGGCTGCAGAAAAAACTTTGTGAGCTCCGCGAGCCTGATCATTCACGTGCGCACCCATACCCGTGAAAAGCCTTTTGTTTGTCCATGGCCGGAATGTGATACCGGGTTCGCCTGCGCGGGCAATCTGGCAACTCATATGCGCAAGCATACTGGCGAAAAGCCCTATGTCTGCCCGCAGCAGGACTGTAAAAAGTCTTTCACCCGGTCAGCGGGGCTGAAGATTCACCTGCGTAGTCACAGCGCAAAAAGGCGCCTGGCTTGTCCGCGAGCCGGCGATAGCAAAAGGGGGGCGGCGCAACAGCGTCTGCGAGTTCAGATGTTTGTCCCCGGTGGCAGGCGTATAGCTTTTCAGGTTCCTGCGACAGAAGCATCGGGCTTGTCTTGCGCTCAATAGGCCCATCGCCG
>MPMQ01000103.1 GCA_002238585.1 Kistimonas sp. bin40
CCAGCCTGCCGCCTTGTCTGCCGACAGGCAGGGAACAAGGCTCTGTCCATGGCTGACTTCCCGCCGCCTGGCGAGCTCGACACCAGGGGCGTCTGACTGGATCCAGCTGCCGGAACTGTCCGCCTGTTCCGGTCGCCAGCACAGAATCCAGGAACTTCTCGCACCACGCCAGTCTCTAAGGCTTCGTCTTCTATCTTTCCAGAACAGCGAGGTCTTTTTTTATGAACACAATCCAGACAGGCGCCGCTGCCCGTGAAAACCCTGGCAGCCTGCACACTTGCGACACGCGTCCTGCTTCCCCCAGCTGCCAGGACGGAAAGCGCAGCGTAGCTCTGCTGACAGGTCCTGCAACCACCGGCACCAGAGCAAAAAACACAAGGGCCCTCTCATCGCCACACAAGCAGGCTGCATCCCAGGCGACAGTTGAAAATCAGGATCTGAAACGGTTATCCAGCTTGCCGGACCTCGGCAGCCCGCACCTGGCCATCAATTATCCAATACCAAACTGGAGGCCACCGGAAAAGCTGATAGAACGCCCGGTGTCCTCGCCCACACTGGAAAAGGACGAGGCATTGACCGGTTCACTGCACCAAATCGAGTCACTGTCCCAGATCAACAAATTATTGGAGGAACGCAGCAGCGTAGAAAGAGACAATGGAGAGTTCAAATGGGAGCTCCTGATGCCCAGCCTGCGCAATATGCGCACATTCATCGGTCATATCCGTGACGGCCACCAGTTCACCGAGCCTTTGACAGACGGCGAAAGTAAAACCCTGGTCTGGCTGGCTGAAAAGACACAGGCACTTCTGGATGCCAATGCCCCTTACAAACGTACGGTGCACCTGGCCATCGCCCTTATGACCCTGTGTGAAATCATCACACAAAGGCAAGTACTCGATCCCCTGCAGCGCATGCATGCCCAGGAAAACGGACCGCTCAGGCTGGAAAGGCAGCGGTGGATCATGAGGGCTCTTATACCCCCCGTAGATCCTGCCATCATCATGGCCTGTTGCTGGGGAGGAAATAACCCTGGCGGCCTGGATGAAAGCGAGCACTTGTTCAGGAAGTACGAGGAGTGCAGCGATGAGCTGCAGACACTCACCGCTGTTCTTGACGACAACAGACTACTTGCTTTCCCTTCTTTTCAACCATTGACGCTCAATGATTTTTGCCGTTTTGGTCACCTTCGGGTGCATCCCATTGGCATGACAACAGACTATGCGTGCAACGCAGACGGATACATGATGAGTCCTCTGCAGTTCGCAAAGCATGACATAGGACATATGTTGTCGTTCAAAAGAGGAGGTGCATACGGCCCGCCGCCTCCATTGCTGGTCCAGTATGTGCTCTGTTGTCCGTACCAACGCCTGCGGTTACGTTGTCTGCTGCTGGACCAGCTGCCTGGCAGTCTGGCGCCCCTGAAACTCGATCCGGCCCTGATGCTACTGCTGTTCCAGTTCTTGCATGAGCTCAGGCCAGACTTCACTGCGGACAGTCTGAACTACAGTCATTCCGGGTTCGTCTTTTGCCTCTGGCGACTGACCTCTGTGCGCCGGGGGGCGCGGGCTGGCTACGCCGAGGAGTACCAGTCTGTCACCGATACCCAGGCGGCCAGGGCCGCACTCTGGACGCTGTGTTTATGGAGATGCTGGCAGGCAGCAGGCTTTGGCGCACTGACCCAGGAACAACAGGAAGCCTGTGCACGCGATTTTGAGCACAGGGAACTTCCCCGACTGGAACGACACCTGAAGTTTATTAAAAAATACAGGAGCACCCTGCGCCTGCTGTTCGCCAACCATCATTGCAGCAAGGGAGGGCAACACAGCTCATCAAAGCGTTTCTGGATCGATTCTCCCGATTTCGGCAACACAATGTCTATGGATCTGTTCCGGGCCCGGAACGAATTCAGTGGCCTGTGCAATCTGGACAACACGGATGTGATCTACTTCCATGCATTGAATTCGCCTGTGCTGCGTCAGCAAATGGAAAGCGTGACAGGTACCAGCCTGCCGGATGGAACCCTGTGCATGGCTGACTTCCCACCGCCGCTACTGCCCGCCGCCGATGCTGACTGAAGGGCCAGACACCAGGACCGCTTGATCCTCAGGCGCCGGGACCGTCGGTTCCCGGCGCCACAATAAACCTCAGGAACTTCTCGCACACCCCAGTATCGAATGCCTTGTCTTTGCTCTTTTTCAGACAGCGATATTTTTTCTTGTGATCGGAACCCGGACAGGCATTGCCGCCCCTGTGGACCATGACTGCCTTCCAGGCTGCATCAGCTTGCCCGATGGCACCTCATGCGAGCCTGAAGCACCGCCGCCCTGACCGGACCCGCCGTCAAACTGACTGTCTGGACCCGCCTCAACAGCGCAATTGTTCTGCCATTGAGTCACCGGAAAAAAAATCAGGGAACTTGTAGCCCACTCCAGTTTCCTACTTCCTGTCTTTCCATCCATCCCAGTCACAATGAGGCTTTTTTTATGGACAAGACTCAAGCGAGAGCACAAACCGGTGAAGTCCGTGGCAACCTTCCCGCACAGACTACTCCCGACTCCCCTGGCAGCCAGTACAACAGGCGCAGGGTGCGCCCCCTGGCGGAACAGGCCGGCGACGACAAGACAACCGCAGTCAGGCGACAGGTCCCGTCACAGCAGGCGTCAGGAGACAGGAGTGCGGAGACGCAGATCCCGGTTTTTGCCCGTGAACCGGACCTCAGCAGCCCGCAGTTACCCATCAATGTCCAGGCAAAACACTGGCTTGCACCGGAACAGCTGCTGCAACTGCCTCCTTCCACACCAACGCTGGAAAAGGATGAGGCACTGACCGACACACTGCAGGAAGTCGGGTCACTGTCCCTTGTCGAGAAGCACCTGGCAGAGCGCCGCCGGGTCGAACAACAACAGCAGGAGTTCAAGCTCGATCTTATGATGCCCTGCCTGAGAAATATGCGGACATTTATCAGCCACATAGCTCAGCAGAAACAATTTGCTGCCCCTTTGACCGCCGGAGAAGAGAAGGCCATCGCCTGGCTGGCCGAAAAAACACAGGAACTTCTGGATGCCGGAGCCCCTTACAAACGCACAGTGCATCTGGCCATTGCGCTTATGTCCGTGTATGAAATCATCACAGCAAGACAAGTGCTCGGTCCCCTGTTGGTGATCGATCCGCTGAAAGACAAGGCCGCAGAGCAAGAAAGACTGTCCCGGTTCGCGCGTGCGCTTGGCCCCCATGTGGATCCGGTCAGGGTCATGGAATGTTGCTGGGGAGGAAACAACCCAGGCGGCCGGGATGAGGCGGAGCATTTTGCCGAGAATGACCTGGACAATTATACGTTCCAGCTCACTCTTTCCCGCCTTGTCAACGACAACAGGCTTTTTGTTTTCCCTTCTTTCCAGTCACTGGATCTGCTTGATTTTTGCCGTTTCGGTCATCTTCCCGTGCATGTTATTGGTATGACAACAGCCTATGCGACCAATGCCGACGGCCTCATGATGAGTCCCCTGCAGTTCGCGATACATGACATGCTTCACATGTATGTTCAGCAGGATGTCGGTGCCGTCGAAAATCCAGCCCTGTCGCAGGCGGCCTCCGTTCTGCTCAGCCCAGGTCGGCGTCTGCAATTGCGCTGTCTGCTGCTGGATCAGCTGCCCGCCAGCCTGACGCCGCTGAACATCAAGACCGCTCTGATTCTGCTGCTGTTTGAATTCTTTCATGAAAACGCACCTTGCGTGGGTGCGCGGGGTCTGGACTACAGCCGTGCTGCTTTCATCTATTGCCTTTCCCATCTGGCCGAGGCACGCCGGAGCCTGCGCAGTGGCTACGCCAAAAGTGTCCAGGCTGTCACAGATACCGAGGCGGCCCGGGCCACGCTCTGGGCACTCTCTCTATGGGAACTCTGGCGGACAGCAGATTTCAAGCCACTGACCCCGGAGCAACTGGAGACCCGTGCCCAGGCTTTTGAGAAAACAGACCTTCCCCGGCTGGACAGGCACCTGGATTTTCTTGAGCAGCACAGAGCAGCCCTGCGCCAGCTGTTTGCTGAGCGTTATTGCCGCAGGCATCAACGCAACGACCAGTCCATCCGTTTCCAGATCGACTGCAGCGCTTTTCCAAAGAGGGACGGATACGACCTGTTCATCACCTGGGACAGTTTCAGCGGCCTGTACAATCTGGACAACACTGACCTGGTCTATTTCCATGCTCTGGAATTGCCCAGACTGCGGGAGGATATGGAAAATGCGACAGGTGCCATTCTTCCCGATGCTCCCCTGTGCGAGCCTGAACGCCCGGTACCAGACAGTGCGGCCAGCCCTCAGGAACCCTGCACCGCCTCCTGAACACAGGAATCTTCCCGGCACTGCTGTTTAGACAAGGAACAAGGAACAAGGAACAAGGAACAAGGAACAGAGAACGGGTAACAGGGAACTTTTTACCCCGACCATGTCTCCAATTCCTCATCTTGTGTCCATGAAAAAAGGCGAAGTACTTTGATGAACAGCATCCAGGCAGGAGCTATATCCCGCGAGATCGACGACCGGCCTCAGGCGCACGACAGGTGCCCCCATCCCCCTGTCGGCCACTATAAAGAACGCAGCGTAGAGCCGCTGACACAGCCTGCAGACAACCGCCACGACAAGGAAGCTGCGGTCTGCCCGCCAGCGGCTCTACGCCAGCTCCCTGTGCCAGGGGCGCAGCACAAGCAACCGGGGGAAAACATAAAGCTTGTTGCCAGACAGCCAGATATCAGCGACCCGAATTTGACTGTCAACAGCCAAACACCCAACTGGCTTGCGCCGGAACAGCTGGTAAAAGCTCCCCCTTGCACGCCAACGCTGGAAAAGGACGAGGCCCTGCTCGATACACTGCAGCAACCTCATTCACTGGCGCTGGTCGCCAAGGCACTGACACAGCGTCGCGCGGCAGAAAAAAAGCATCAGGAATTCACCTTCGATCTCCTGATGCCCACTCTGAGAAACATGCAGACTTTCATCCGCCACATAAGAGACGGCAAACAGTTCACAGACCCTTTGACGGGGGGAGAAGAGCAAGCCATGGTCTGGCTGGCAGAAAAAACACAGGCTCTTCTGGATGCCGGGGCCCCGTACAAGCGTACTGTGTATCTGGCCATTGCACTTATGGCCGTGTCTGAAATCATCACACGCCGGCAGGTACTCGACCCCCTGCTGCTGATTGATCCTGTGAAGAAGCCCGCTTGCGCCCCCACCGGCCTGAATCGGATCGTCTGTGCGCTCTTGCCCGCTGTGGATCCGGCCCTTGTCCAGGAATGCCGTTGGGGGGGAAACAATCCCGATGGTCTGGACGAGATCCACCATTTCATATCCAGATATGTCATGAGTTATTACTTGAAAGAAGAGCTTCCCGGCCTGATCAACGATAACAGTCTGTTTCTTTTTCCCTCGTTTCAGCAACTCGACCCGAAAGATTTTTGTTATTTCGGCCACCTCCCCGTGCATCCCATCGGCATGACAACAGCCTACGCCATCAATGCCGACGGGCTCATGCACAGTCCGCTGCGTTTTGCCATACACGACATTAATCACACGCTGGGTCACAGGAACATAGACGCATACCGAAAAACGCCCCTGCCATTGGGACAGTCTGTGTTGCAGGCTGCGTGCCAGCGACTGGACTTGCGCAGTCTTGTGCTGGACCAGATACCCGCCAGCCTGGTTCATCTCAAGCTCAAGCCGGCACTGCTCCTGCTGCTGTTTGATATCTTCCATGAAAAGGAGCAAGAGATGGCGGCGGCAGGTCTTGACTGCAGCTACGCAGCCTTTATCTATTGCCTGACAAGTCTGGCCGATGCGCGCCGGATAAACCGCGCCGGCTACAGCGAAACATACCAGTCTGTCACAGACGTCGAAGCGGCCCAGGCCGCGCTCTGGATGCTGCGTCTATGGGCATGCTGGAAGGCCGCGGACTTCGGCCCGGTATCCCCGTCACTCCCGTCACAAGCGCAGAGGGAGGCCAGTGCACAGCTATTTCTGGAAAAAGACATTCCCATGCTCGACGCTCACCTGGCTTTTGTGAAACAGCATCGGGGCGTGCTACGCCAGCTGTTTGCTGATCGCCTGTGTCACAGATGTGAAAATGGCGAGCACCTGAGCTTCCTTGTCACCTCTCCTGATTTCGCACAGATGCGATTGCGCACCCTGTTCAACAGCAGGCACAACCTCAGTGGCCTGTCCAATCTGGACAACACAGATCTGGCTTACTTTCTGGCACTGCAACATCCATGGCTGCGTGAGGAAATGGAAAGCGCGACCGGCGCCAGACTGCCGGAATGAGGCATCTGAAAATCTGCAACCAGGGCCGCCGAAGATCGGGATGCGGCCTTGTTCAGTCGAAGCCTCGCCAGCAGGCCTGCCGTCCCCGGCGATGACTGGCCCTTTGGACACCTCAGTGTCGTCCTGCTGAGACCGGGCAAGGGAACTTTCTGCCGGGTTCTGCTTCCAAAGCTGTACCTTGTTCCCTGCCATGGAGAAAACCATGCATGCCAACAACGACCTGGCAGGCGCGACCGCCTGTGAAACCTCCCGCACCTGCACGCAGTACGATACCCGCTCCAGGGTGCTGTCGGATGGCCTTCAGTCTGGGGGCCGCTCTGTCAAGCTCTGTGCCCGCCGCTATCCGGATGTATACAGCATCGGCCTCAGTAATCCGCATATGCGCGTCAATTACCCGGCTCCGGATTTTATTCCATTGGAAAAACGCATCCTGCCCCCCCCTTGCCTCCCGGTACTGGAACAGGACTGCGCCCTGACCGGGAAGCTGCACAAACCTGAATCACTGGCGGTTATTGAAGCACTGCTGGAACAGCGTCAAAGACTGGAAGCGCAAGCTGACAAGGAGCCCTTCAGGTTCGAGCTTCTGATGCCCACGCTCAGGAATATGCAGACGTTCATCGACCATATACGCCAGGGCAAGCAGTTCACCAGTGCCTTGACTGCTGGCGATCACACAGCCATGGCCTGGCTGGCAGAACAGACCCAGGTCCTTCTGGATGCCGGTGCACCCTACAAGCGCACGGTGCAGCTGGCCTTTGCGCTATTGGCCGTGTGTGAAGCCATGACCAACAGGTGGATTCTGCATCCCCTGGAGAAAAAACAGCCTGATTTTTTCAGATGGCACTGCGAGCATCTGAATCTGGACGTTGAACCGGAAGACATAGTCACTTTTTCCTGGGGCGGAAACAACGCAACAGCCACGCCGGAACGGCAGGAGTTCTTCGCCCCTGAGCGGAGCCGGCTGGGTCAGCTGGCAATGTCCGAGTATCTGGACCGGGCGGACCTGCTGCTTTACCCCTCTTTTCAACCTCTGGATCTGGCAGACTTCTGCCGGTTCGGCCACCTTCCCGTGTATCCCATCGGTATGACAACAACCTATGTGACCAACGCTGACGGTATCCTGATGAGTCCTCTGACATTCGCGCTGCATGATGTCTTTCACACCAGGCAGTTGTCGAGCCCGCAACACGCCAGTGCCGCAGAGAGCACGGCAAATCTATTGTCCAGGCCCTCCCAGCGGCTGGCCTGGCGCCAGTTGCTGCTGGATCGCACACCCGTATGCCTGGACACGCTGATATCAGAAGACGCCCGGATCCTGATGCTTTTCCTTCTTTTCCACGAACATAGTCCACAATTCGCCGTATACCACCTGGATCTTGGGCTCCCGTCTTTTTTGGGGAGCCTGAAAGATATGGGGCTTGCCCGCCGAACCCGGCGTGCAGGGTACAGCAAGGCCTTCCAGCAGGTGACGGATACCCAGGCCAGCATGAGTGTGATCTGGACCATACGACTGTGGGAGTTGTGGAAAAGCGCAGGCCATGAGCCGCTGGCACCGGAACAACTGGAGCGCTTGTCACAGCAGTTTCTGGATACCGATGCGCCCCGCCTGTTGCGCCACCTGCAGTTTATTGACCGGCACAGGGGCACCTTGCGCCAGCTGTTCGCCGAGAGCTGCGTTGACCATCATCTCGATGGCGATCGCCACGTGATTCGGGTCCATGTGGATCAGCTGCACCGTCGCCAGCGCCAGGTTCTGTTCGAAAGCTATGACCCTTACAGTGGCCTGTGCAATCTGGACAACACGGATATGGCCTACTTCTCGGCGCTGCAACGTCCTGCATCGCGCCGGACCATAGAAGAACGAACCGGCGCCAGACTGCCGGAAGGTATGGGCTATCAACCGGAGATCCCCGCTCTGCAAGTCCTGAGCATCCAGGAGACTGCTGACAACGCGGCTTGACGGCTTCCTCCAGACATCCATGACCTGCAGGCGGGAATTTGTTGCCGGGATCGGCCTCCACCCGTGCCGAGCCTTCGCTTTTTATCCGCCGGGGAGACAATATCATGGACAGGTGTCAGGTCCGCGGAATCGTCCGGGACCTGACAAGATTCTCGTCCAGGCTGATTGCAGCTCTCCCGACAAACCCCTTCTCCTGTTCTCGACTTACGACCTCTGCTGCGGCCTGCGCAATCTGGATAACACAGACCACGCCTACTTCTCGGCACTGCGCTATCGTGCATGGCGGCAGAAGATAGAAGCGCGGACTCGTACCCGTTTGCCATTGGGAGAAGGGTATGAATCTGCTGTGCCCTGTCCGCACAACCGGCCTGTGCCCCAGGCGGCTGAATTCCTGACGCCGGAAACCGACCTGCGTCAAGCCAGCGGCATGGACAGCCTGGAAGCTGCCTGAACACAGCAAAGGGCGCATTGTCTTCGCAGCACCAACAGCCGACACAAATGAACCAACGACAGGAAAGCCTGTCCAATACAGCAGCATTGACCTGTACTGGAGGGCAAGAATGAATGATGGACAAGAATCAACCCTTACCTGGCATGAGGGGTTTTCAGCCACCGCAGGCTGACACCCCAGGCCAGGCTCGCGCCACCGCAAGTCTGAACGGGCGCAGCGTCCAGCAGGCGCCGCCCCCTGGAAAAACACAAGACCACAGCCCTGTTGTCTCACAGGGGAAGACGCACCGCTTCGCTATCGGCAACCCGCACATGTGTGTCAATCATCCTGCCCCGGACTGGATTCCACTGGAGATGCGGGTAGAGAGCCCCCCTTTTTCTCCGAC
>MPMQ01000104.1 GCA_002238585.1 Kistimonas sp. bin40
TGCTCAAGCGTCAGCTGTACATGGCTGCTTTACGGGAAAGGAATGGCCAGGGGAACAATGGTATTGCGGAGTACCTGGAAATCCCTGTCGGGATGTGCGACGAGTTTCTTCGGGAGGCTGGGGCGTGCGAAGAGGGACAGGCGGTTGCCTGGCAAAAGTTGTTCGAAAGGGCACGAGCCGGGGGACTCTATCCGCCCTCCTCTGTGGAGATTGCTGGCAGCAAAGACAGAAAGCCGCCTGTTTCGACTTCAATCGCTGAGGCAGACAGGAAGCCGCCTGCTCTGGCTTTTGAAGCGGAGCCAGGCCGCAAGTCGCCGGCCCGCAGCTGGGCCGCGGTGGCAGGCCGCAAGTCGCCGGCTCCTGCTTCGCCAAGCCGCAAATCGCCGGCCCGCAGCTGGGCTGCGGTGGCAGGCATGAAATAGACGGGGACGCGATAGTGGCTGGAAGCTATCGATCCTGTGCACCGGCTGTCTCGGTCAAGCCGGCATCCACGTCAGCTGATCAGACGAACGAAGCTTGCCTGTGTCCACAGGCGCAAGCTGGTCGTTGCCGGTCAGCCCGGCATTACATCCTCTTTGTTGCTCAGGACAACTCCCACTGAGATTCTTGACAGTCGTGTCGCAGGGTTGTTGAGCCGTCTGGCCTGCCCAACGCACAGTGCCGGCAAGTACCGTTTTCCCGCCAAGACCCGGTTTGCAGTTTTCGACAGGGTCGCGCGGGTGCCAGTCAGGTTGCGGGTTCTTGCCCGGGAAAAAGTTTTGTGAAGAGCGGAACCCTTTTTCCTGTCTGTTACTCGAACGAACCGGGAGCCCCTTTGCAGGGAGGTCATGAACGGGGGCGATTCAAGGTGAGCGATGTTCGCGAGTGTGGAGGTTTGTATGGTGTATTGCGCACAAACAGAGGTAAATGGTGGGGGCACTGACACCCGTTACAGTTTTTCAGGATCTTCTTTCACGCAGTCTGTAGTCGCCGCTGCGACGGGAGCTGTTGTCCAGGGCTGGCAGCTGGTCCGCAGTCTGTCTGAAGCGGCCCCGGCAGCGGTGGCGAGTGTGCAGTCCGGTCTTCTGGCGGCTGCCAGCCGGTGGTCCCCGTCTGCTCTCAAGGAGTTGGCGGAGCGGACAGTGGCGGTACTGGGGCCGGGAAGCTTCCTGCTTCTGGCAACGCCCTTTGTCGTACCGGTGCTCAACAGCCTGAGTAGCACAGTCGTGCGTCGTCTCAGAATCAAAAGGCAAGATGCCCAGAACGCCAGGACACTGATGCGCGCTTGGCGCCAGCGAGCGTGGGAAGAAGACTGTGCACGCAGGAGAGTACCTTTTCGGCAAATCAGTGAGTTCCATACTCTGCTCAATCATGCTGGCCGGTTGAGCCTGCGCGGGAGACATCGAATGGAACTGGTGGAGCAGGACTGGAGAGCACGGAGTGTCGTCAACTACATACCAGTGGCGGCACTGCCCTTTGTGATGTTGCCCCAGGTGGCAGCCTGGGTGGGCGCACCGGCAGCGGTGCCGGCGGCCCTGGGGCTTGCCACCGCTGGCTGTGCGATGCGTTGGGTGCTTGACCGCCTGGACAACTGGCGGGCGCGCGCCGAGGCAGCACACCTTATTCGTCGCAGTGAAGACTTTGCCGACCTGGCACGGGATCTGGTTCAGGTTGTCTGGCCTGACCCGGAGCGGCCCGGAGAAGACAGTGATGCCGTACGTGAAGTCAGCAGTGACACTGACTGCGTTGCGGGGGATTAGAACAAGGGGACCGGTGTTCACGCCAGCCTGGAGACTGGTTGCGGATACCCGGCTGTTTCCGTTTCCACTTCACCGGTGTCGCGCGTGCAGTGACGACCTGCGGCTATTGAGCCCTGTGTTTCCATTGATAAAGGAGGGACAGGTATCGCGGTGGATGCTGCCGTGCAAGCTTGTTGATGGGCCTTGAACGGTTTTTTTGTGACAGACTGGGCGGTGTTTTTTTTGATGCGCCAGATCTCAATGGTTCTGCGCCGGTGGTCTTTGACAAGCAGCCGGTCGCCAGTACCCACCGGAACAGAATGCAAACCTGGGGAGCATCCCCTGTCACGAGTGGCCATGAAAACAGCCTGGCAGGCGTGCCGGACTCTCTGCGCGTTTGGTGCGGAGCCTTTGGTTGTCAGGCACGGGTCTCTCAGCCAAACCCGCTTTGCAAGCCTGTAGAGCTCAACAGCGGTCAGCTACATGATGGCAGCACAGCCGGGAAGCAAGTGTGTTGTGACAATCAGGAAACTTTTTGCTTGTCTGGAGACTCAAAAAGAATAAGAAACCCCGTTGTCGAGCGGCTACCGACGGGGGAGGCCTGTGAATAATGGTCCTGGCGGACAAGGAGGTTCGTATGACACACCATGCACTTACACAGCCTGTATCCACAGTATCCAGACCTGACGCTGGCAAGAATTTTCTGAGCAGTCCTGCCTCCCGGGCGGCCTTGGCAGGCGCCTTGGCAGTGGGGGCTGTGGTGGCCCTGAACAAGGCTGGGGCAGTAGTGACCGGGGGGCTGACCCAGAGTTGGCAGATTGCCCGCAGTGTCTGTGAAGCGGCTCCGGCAGTGGTGTCGGGCATGCAGTCCAGTGCCATGGAGGTTGCCGGTGTGTTTTCTCCTTCAAACCTTAAAGTGCTGGGTGCGCGAACGGTCGCCTCGGTTGGGGTGGGAGGAATCCTTTTGTTGGCGATGCCCTTTGTGCTGCCTGTGATGGATACCCTGGTGGGTAGTATTCGGCGCACCCGCAGAGACCGGGCACAGATGAAACAGTGTTGGCAGATCAGGGGATATGCCTTGCGACAGTATCATCGCTTGCGGGACAGGAGTGCGAGAAACGAGGAAAATGTTGATCGCAGTAACGGTGCGTACGATACCCTGAAAGAACATGCCGAGCTGAGGAGCAAAGAGCGCAAGGCACTCCTGGAGAGAGGGAGCTGGGTGAAGGACGCCATCAAATACCTGGCGGCTGCGGCACCACCTGTTGTGATGCTTCCCCAGCTGGCAACGCTGGTGGGGGTGTCGGCCGCGATGCCCGTCGCCCTCGGGCTGGCTGCCGCAGGTTGTGCGACTTGTCTGGTGACCAGTCACTTCAACAGTCGCCAGCAGAGCGCTGAGGCAGAGAAACTCAGGTGCCAATCTGAATGGTTCACAAAGATGGCTGATGAGGCACATGCCGGTGTCTGGGGTGACGATCAGAAACGCGCCGCAACTCACGCGTGAGGCGTCAATTGCGGGATGGTCTGCCACTCAAGCCGGGGGGACCGCCCCGGATGCACAAGCTGCTTTCGCTGCCGTTTCAGCAGCAGGTCGCATGCAGCGACGCTTTGCTGCTCTTGAGCGCAAGCGTCCCTGCTCGCAAGGAGACAAGCTACCAGTGGAGGCTTTTGTGCAGGTCTCCTGACGTGTCTTGCAAGTCTTTCCTGCGACAGGCGGCGTCATGTTTTCATTCAGAGGCTACAGCCGCCAGTTGTTCTCATTTATGGTCTTTGCCCCTGTTACCGGTTACCGGTTACCGGTTATCGGTTATCGGTTATCTGTTCCTCGTCTTTGTCCTTGCCCCGGATACAGTGTTCTTTTGTGCTGACGCGGTAACCGGCGCCTCTGCCTGATGCGTGTTGCGATTCTTTTTCTGCTCAACAACGATTTTCAATCGGACTTCGCCAGCTGTGGCCGGTCTGCTCTGTTACAGGAGAAAAGAACGACAGTGATAGATAAGTAGCGGAGCAGGGGCCGGTGGACTCGCTTGTGTCTTTGTCAGGAAACTTTTCCGCTGCCCGCAGGTCTCAGTCGAACGGGGAGGCCGTTACCGAGCGATAACAACGGGGAAAGAGGCAGGGAAGGGGTGTTCCATACCACAGGGGTTTCTATGTACTACACACAAGCACAATTTATTGGCACAGACACCAGCGCCGGTTACAGCCGTCCGTCTTATGAGAGCAGGCAGGCGGCGGCAGCCGTCGTGACAGACCTGCTGGGCCTGGGCTGGCGGCTCACTTGCTGTGTTTCGCAAGCGGCGCCTGCGGTGGTCGCCAGCGTGCAGTCCGGTGTGATGGCGACTGGCAGACTGTTGCTCCCATCGGTTCTCAGGGGACTGGCAGAGCGCACGGTCACCCATATTGGGCTGGGAGGTGTTCTGCTGCTGGCAATGCCCGTTGCCCTGCCGGTGCTGGGCAGCCTGAGCCGCAGTATCCGGTTCCGTCTCAGCGCCATAAGCCAAAAGCGAACCAATGAGCGGATTGTTGTGCTGGCAGGGCTTCACAGAGCGCTGCAACGGCAGTGTGAGGCCAGGGGCCGGGTTTTTCAGGGGAGAAGGCCGGCCCTGATTCTGGAGAGGCACGCCGAACGGCTGAAGCTGTTGGGGGAAATTCACAAGCAACTGTCCGAGAGGCGGGTACAGATGAGCAATGTCGTCAAAAACTGTCTGTTGGCGGCGGTGCCGTCTGTCATCATGCTTCCCCAGCTGGCGGCTCTGGTGGGCGTGTCGGCAGCGGTTCCTGTTGCTCTCGGGTTGAGCGCCGCAGGCTGTGTGACAGGCTTGCTGACCAGTCGGTTCGATAATTGGTGCCGGCGTGCCGAGGCCGGGAATTTTCTGCTTCAAGGTGAAGCCTTTGCCATTCTGGCGCAGAGCTTGCGTGCTGAGAGCGGGTCGGTCGGATCCTCTGGTGATTCCGATGCAAGCAGCCTGGATGCATAGCAGCCTGGATGCATGGCACTCTGGCGAAATAGCTCCTGTCAATCAGGGGCCGTCTCCGGGAAGCCTTGGCTTGTGTCGTCGGAAAAGTAGACGTGATTGTTCATCAGGGGCGTTCCGGGGGACTGTTGCCCCTTGTAGTCTTCCCTTCAGCGGCGGCGCTGCACGAGCTGACAAGCCTTGCTGCGCAAAGGGAGGATCTTTTGGTTATCGAGGCCCTGTCCAGCGGACGGAGGGCTTCATGCCTCCTGATGCGCCTTGAAGTGTTCGGCCTGCTCAAAAACGTCTTTGTAGACCTCTTTGATCGAGGCCGGTGGGTAGCCGTTCTTCGCCAGCAGCACAGTCAGCTTGGCGCGCAGAGCGGCTTTGATATCGGCCCGGTTGTTCCAGTCCGGAAACCTGGCCTGGTCGTCTACCTCTGTCTTCACGGCAGTGGCCAGTGTTAGCAGGCGGTCGTTTTCGTAGGGGAACTGGTACTTGTCGGCCACCTTCTTGAGGATGTCGTAGAAGGCTTTCTCTTCCAGTGAGATGCCGAGCTCGGCAAAGGAGCCCATCCCGGTTTTCAGCTCTGCCATCAGATCAAAGAAGCCGGTGATCGCTTCGTCGTGTACATCGGTGGTGAAGGCGTCTTCTTCCTTGCGTTCGTTGTACTTGTCCACCAGGGACTGGAAGCGTTTGGAGAAGTCGGTCGCGGTCACCTTGTTGGTCTTCTTGAACTCGGCCAGTGCCTTGGCCAGCATCTGTTTCAATAATTCAATTTTGGTGTTGGGCAGTTGAATTTTGCTGATGCGTTCCATGTGCGCATCATCGAAAATATCAATGGTGCCGGCGTCGTCTTCCCCCAGTTTGAAAATCTCTTCTACCCCGTCACTTCTTATGGCTTCTGCGATCAGATCACGCACTTTGGCGTTCATCTGTGAGCTGTCCGGCGCCTCCCCCCGGGTCAGTTTGAAGACGATGGAGCGTACAGCCATGTAAAAATGGATATGGTCAGGCTCAGCTTCGGCCAGCTTCCCACTGCCACAGCAGACGTCATAGGCTGCCTTGAGTCGCTTCACCAGCGCCATAAACCGCTTCTCGAAGGTCCCGGTCTGCAATACAAACTCTGCCGCCATATTCAGACAGTGGAGCTGCTGGACCGGATCACCGCAGAAGTAGGGCTCGGCATCAAATGTATGAAACATCTGGCCCAGCAGGTCCAGGTGATCCTTGACGGCCACGACAGACTGTTCAATATCTTCAAAGGCGGTTTCATTGGCTTTGGAGAACTGGGCCAGTGCCTGGTTCATGCGGGTTTTGATGCCGATGTAATCCACAACCAGTCCTTTATCCTTGTGTGGATATTTGCGGTTGACGCGCGAGATGGTCTGGATCAGGTTGTGCTTCTGGATCGGCTTGTCAATGTAGATGGTATCGAGAAACGGCACGTCGAAGCCGGTCAGCCACATATCGACGACAATGGCGATCCGGAAGTTGGACTTGCTACTTTTGAACTGCTTGTCCAGCCCCTTGCGATACTCTTTGCTGCCGAGCAGCTTGTAGAGTTCTGGCGCGTCATCCTTGCTGCGGGTCATGACCAGTTTGACGCGCTCTGTCGGCTGGATTTTCTTTCGTTCTTCGTCAGAAAGAACGACGCCTTCTTCGCACTCCCGCACCTCAAACCACTGCGGACGTTCCTGTCGCAATGCCTTGTAGAAGGTCCAGGCGACTTTGCGCTCGCTGGCGACGAACATGGCCTTGCCTTTTACTGTGGAGCCTTCGGTCAGGCGGGCCTCGTAGTGCTGAACAAAATCTCGAGCCAGTGTCGTGATACGGTCCGGATCACCCAGGATGCTGGTCATGCTGACGGAGGCTTTCTTGCTTTCTTCGATCTGATACTCACTGGCCCCGGCAGCGGCGCACGCATCGTAGTAACGCTCGATCTCCTCCAGTTTGCGGTTGTCGAGAATCACTCTGGCGGCGCGGCCTTCATAGACGACGCGTACCGTAATCTCATCGTCTACTGATTCTTTCATGGTGTAGCTGTCCACGACCGGGCCGAACACCTCCAGGGTGGCGTCTATGGGCGTGCCGGTAAAGCCGATAAATGTCGCATGAGGCAGGGACTGGTGCAGGTGGAAGGCAAAGCCGTAGGTCTTGCGCACGCCTTGTTCGGTCACCTTCACTTTCTGGTCGAGGTTGATCTGGCTGCGGTGCGCCTCATCGGAAATACAGATGACATTGTTACGCTCGGTGAGCAGCGCGGTATCTTCAGTGAACTTGTGGATAGTGGTCAGGAATACGCCGCCACTGTTGCGCCCCTTGAGCAGCGCGCGCAGATGGCTGCGGCTCTCTACGGTCACAATGGTCTCATCGCCAATATGGCGTTTGGCGTTGAGCATCTGTTGGGAGAGCTGATCATCCAGGTCGGTGCGGTCGGTAATCAGCACAAGGGTCGGGCTGGCAAAGTCCAGGCTCTTCATCAACCGTCGGACCAGGAACTGCATGGTAAAGCTCTTGCCACAGCCGGTCGCGCCAAAGTAGGTGCCGCCCTTGCCGTCGCCGTCCGGCTTTCGGTGAGCAAGCGCGTTGTCGTACAGTTTGTTCACCGCATAGAACTGCGGGTAACGGCAGACGATCTTCTCTTCCTTGTTGGAAACATCCGGGAAAAAGATAAAGTGCTGCAGCAGTTGACGTAGACGTCTTTGGTCGAACAAACCCTGAACCATGGTAGTTAAAGAACTCATGCCTTCTTGCGGTACGGGTTCCTCGCCGGTCACCTTGCGCCAGGCGTAGAAGAACTCGTAGGGGGCAAACAGGCTGCCCATTTTGTTGTTTACACCATCACTGATCACACAGAGGGCGTTGTACACAAACAATTGGGGAATATCGCGTCTGTAGCGAACGGTCAGTTGCTCATAGGCGTGGTGGATGCTGGCTTGATCTGCGCGGATGGCACTTTTGAACTCGAACACGACCAGGGGCAGGCCATTGATGTAGAGGATGGCATCCGGGATGCGCTTTCCCTCCTTGCCCTCAATTTCCAGCTGGTTGACAAGCTTGTAGATGTTGTCGTTTTTCTCTGTGAAGTCGAGCAGCTGGATGTACAAGTCTTTGGCGGTGCGATCTTCCCGCTTCAGGTTGAAGCCATCCGACAGCCATTGGCAGAACACCTTGTTACTGTTGTACAGGTCGCTGGCGGGAAGACTGTCGAGTTGGCGGACGAGTGTCTCTATCTCAGCGGTGCTGATAGTCGCGCTTTTGTAGCGCCGGGCCAGATAGGCGCGTAGATCCTTCTTGATGAGCACGTCTTCCGGGCTGCGAGTCAAGCTGCAGGCGGCGCAAGGCGGATATCCCTGTTGACCGAGCTGCTGGATAACAGCTTGCTCCAGTCGTTCTTCTGTGAACTTCATACAACCCTTGGGAAGGCTTCCAGCCAGGTGAGAAAATGACAACAGGGTTTGTACACTTTCTTACAGAGTTTTTGTAGCCAGGCGGGGACTGAAGAGACTCCAGGGGTATAAATCTTGTCTCAGGCTCCTTTGCGCGCGTTCTGGCGTCTGGAGACTCCTCAGGCGATTTTGTGGCGTATGAATCTGATTTCAGGCTCCTCCAGGTGCTTTGAGGAGTCTGGAGACTCCTCAAGCGATTTTGCGGAGCATGAATCTAATTTCAGACTCCTCTACGCGCTTTGTGGCGCATGGAGACGCCTCAAGCGATTTTGTGGAGCATTAATCTGATTTCAGACTCCTCTACGCGCTTTGTGACGCATGGAGACTCCACAAAAGGTTTTGTGGAGTATGAATGTGGTTTGAGGCTCCTCAAGCCGTTTTGTGGCGTATGGAGACGCCTCAAAATGTTTTATGGAGTCTGAATTTCAGTTCCGGCTCCTCTACGCGCTGTAGAGCGTCTAAACCTGATGTCAGACTCTTGAGCCGGTTGTGTACTGGCTAAGTTGCCGTACAGACGCTGCTAGAGACTCTGGACCTCACAGTTATCGGTCAGATTGCCGCGATATCCTGTCCTTCCGTCAGCAGGAGCAGCTCGTGAAAACACAAAACAGCCGCTCTGCGGCCTGCGGCGGGTTGTATTTCTTTCAGGACACCGGCCTTTCGTAACTGGCGTAACAGTCCCGGGGTGGTCTTGGGATGAACCTGGTAGTCTTTTTCAAGCTGGACAATCAGATCGCTGGTGCGGAACAAGGGGCGGCTGAAAAGGGCATCCAGCAAATAGACAGTGTACTGGGAGTGGGTAAGGTTCCGAATCTGGTGCTTCAAGCGTTCATGGAGCGCCATAATGGCCTGCACCCGTTGGCCGTTGATTCTGGCCTGCAGGCTGATGGCCTGCAGAAAAAACGCGATCCAGCCGTTCCAGTCTCCCGCCGCCGAGATGGCTGTA
>MPMQ01000105.1 GCA_002238585.1 Kistimonas sp. bin40
AAAATGAATTCGACGACAATTGCTGCGTTATATCTTGAAGCAGTGGGGAAAGGCTGTCGTATGTTCAGGCGTCCGCGTGGCGATAGACGACTGGCATGGCGTACAGCCAGGTCAGTGCATGGTCCATGGAGGCCAAGTGGAAGTCCGGTGCTTCGCTATGCCCTGCCCAACAGATATGTCCGGAAAATTGGGGTGCCAAAATTCGCAAAAAAGCAAGATGAATACAAATTAATTGGAAGCACGATGCTACCTGGTCTATACGGTTCTTGGTGCGGGATGAAGCGGTGCCGTGAGGCTTTGCACTATCCTGAGGGGCTGCAAGCACAGGAATGTAGCCTCATCGCTTGTTTTTCGAATTTCCAATTGGAGATGATGAAGTTGAAAGAAACAGAAAGCTTGTCGAGACTCATTTGCGGCCATGGTTTTAGCAGCAAAATTGAAATCGACAAGATTTTAAAACATCTTTCTATTTCCATAAAAAAAATCATTAATGAAATAGCAGAATTGCCTGCCCAAGAAGATGACAAACTACCCCTCTACGGCCCCTATCTTGGTAGAGCCTTATTAGAATTAAGCGCAACAGCCTTGTTAGCAAGGGTTGATCCTTTCAAGGTTTTGCTTGCGAAAGGAAAACAAGAGAATACTGATTATGAACTAGGGAAACCTCATTCATCTGCAATACGTTGGCAAGGCGATGTTGTAGATAAAGCAGTATCAAATCTTTGGGATGACAAAGCCCTTGGCAACCCGACTCGTGCAATACTTGGTGCTTATCAAGTTGAACTTGTCATGATTGATAGTGCCGAAAGAATTATTGGTAACTGTAATGAAGATTCGATTGGTAGTTGGTATAACAACTTAACTCAAACGGACGCAAAAGGCCTGATAGAAAGAATTAAAGTAAAAGTTAATTCTTTATACTCCTCCTTATCGAAAGGAGTGCATCATGAATTATTAGTTCCTATAGAATCAATTCTTGATAGAAATACTGTATTGACCCTTATCAATGATACGATTTATATAGTATCAACACTTAGTTTGCTAGTTTCTCAAGTTCCACATGCCTATCAAAGTAGTCCGCTTGAGAGCTCGCTTCAACTATATAAAAGCTGCAAAGAACTGGAGGTTGTCTAAAAATGGAAGCTGAAGTGTACGAAGACAACTCTTTGGTGCTTGCTGCTGAAGATTTTGAAAAAAGTGAGTTCGAACAATTTCACTATTTCACAGCACAAGACAAACTCTGCATCTCTAGATTAAGAGCACATGGGCCTGTGCTTTTAAAAGGAGCCAGGGGCTCTGGCAAAAGTGCATTGATGATAGAGGCATCTTTAGGGTTATATCCTGAAAATAACGAGAGCACAGTCATAGGCATTTATGTCAGCTTAAGACATTTAGAATTGTTGCGTTCATCAGGAGCCAAGTACGTAGAACTTTTTTGCAAGCTTGTCATTAAAGAAATTGGAACACAGCTTGACATCAGCGACTTGGACAGTGACATTTGCACCGCATCTGATTTGCGGATGTTATTGACCAACTTGTCCATAGAACGAAGGAAAAGGATTGTTTTATTATTTGATGATGCTGCTCATATAGGCAGGGAAACAAGTTTGTCTGATTTTTTTGATATTTTCAGAACACTATCGAACAACTTTATTTCATGTAAGGCTTCGATATACCCTGGCGTAACAAAATTTGGCACAAGATTTGATGTATATAATGATGCAACAGTTATTGATGTCAATAGGCATGAAACAGCTTCTGATTTCTCAAACCTATTTGTAGAAGTCTTGAATCGAAGATTTCCTGACTCTCTGAGTAAAAGCAAATTCAAGGACAATCTTACAAAAAATGAAGTGTGCAAGCTCTTCGGAATTGCTGTACTGAGCAACATCCGTTCTTTCATTTATGGCTGCAACCAGCTGAAAAATTCGCTTAATGGAAACAGTGTCATTTCTTTCAATCATATATCAGATGCATTCAAGCAGTTATCAGCCAACTATTTTTGGCCCCTTCTTGAGGAAATTGAACCAAAGCTTGGTGTGTACCAGACAATGGTCCAGCCTGCTCTGGAAGTAGCGCAAACCCTGTTTGAGAAAGCAGCAGAGAAAAATGAAAGGTCAGTGCTTATCTTGAGAGAGATTGCCCAGCACCTGAGTAAACCATTAGAAATTTTAGAATATGTAGGATTTATCGCCAGAAAAGAAGTCTCAAGAGCCATGAAGTCAAGAGGTCGTGGAACAAGATACGTATTAAACTTATGCACCATTACAGAATATCTTGATCATGGCAGGGTGCGTCAATCCGACTGCGACAAGTGGATTCATTTCAAAGACGAGTCTGTTGAATTTCATCGTGGCAGTGATTTGTTCAAGGTAAAGTTGCCTGAACCTTCAGAAGATCATGACTTGGATATTTTATCCAAGAACATTGATGTCCTGAAAAAATCAAATGCATATCCCTATGGCCTTACTGAATTCATGATCGGAATCTTGCATAATCAAGGAATTGAAACTCTAGAGCAACTAGTCAATACCTCTGATGACGAATTGTTATCTCTTCCACATATTGGACCACAAACATTGAAGAGGGTTAGAAGCACTGTGCATCAAGCTATCTGGATGTAAGCAGCCAAATCGGGTAGGGCTACTGTTTTCAGCCCTGGCTGTCAGGTCCGCGTAATCGTCCAGGACCTGACAGCTATGCCCTGCCCAACAGATATGTCCGGAACCTTGGGGCGCCAAAATTTTCAGATTCGCAGACAAGAAAGATGAATACAAATTGGATGAATACAAATTGGATGAATACAAATTGATTGAAAGCGCGATGCTACTTGGTCTATACGGCTCCTGGTGCGGGATGAAGCGGTGCCGTGAGGCTTTGCACTGTCCTGAGGGGCTCGCTCAACTGTCTTTAAATTCATTCTTTTCCTGCATTACAACTACGTTTGAGATGCAATCTTTCCAATATTACTTTAATAGAACTCAAGGGAAATCATGGCACGCATTGAAGGCATAAAAATCCGCAATTTTAGATCATTGCGAGACGTCTCACTTGGAAAAACCAGGCAGGATAGAGACCGAAAGCCTCTAACTGCGCTCACTGTTGTTATTGGCAAAAATGGCGCAGGGAAAAGCTCACTTTTTGATGCTTTCGGCTTTCTTGCAGATTGTCTTATATATGGTGTTGATGAGGCATGCTACAGAAATGGCCGCGGTGGCTTCGAACGCTTACGATCTTCAGGGTCTCAAGAAAACATTGAGTTTGAAATTTATTACAGAGAATCAAGCAATGAAAGACCTATAACATATGAACTTTCCATTAGATCTGATAGCCATGGCAGACCAATAGTAGCAAGTGAACGACTGAGGCAAAGACGCCAAGGCGTAAAACTAGGCGGGCCATTTTCTTTTCTCGAGTTGAATAATGGTTCAGGCAAGGTTTGGTCAGGTACTGCTCTTGCCAAAAGTGAGGAACCCGAAGACCATCTAAAAGAAGAAACCAATGAAATACAGCAAATAGATTTAGGGGAAACACAAAAGCTGGGTATAGCTACGCTTGGGAACTTGAAGGATCACCCAAGAATTGCAAAATTCAGAAAATTTATTGAAGGCTGGTATTTATTCTGTTTCACACCCGATGCCGCCAGGGATATTCCAGGAGTGGGTCCTCAAAAACACCTCAACCGTATAGGGGATAACTTGAGCAATGTTGTTCAATTTATGGAAAGAGAGCATCCTCATAAATTTAAAAATGTACTCAATAAAATTGCAACCAAAATTCCAAGCATACAAAATATTGATACAGAACTATCACCCGATGGGCGCCTGTTACTTCGCTTTTGGAGTGAAGGTTTTGACAAGCCATTTTATGCTCAGCAGGTATCAGACGGAACTTTAAAGTTTTTTGCCTACATGCTTTTGTTGGAAGACCCTGAGCCTGCTCCCTTCATCTGTATTGAAAAGCCTGAAAACGGTCTCTATCACAAGCTATTAGTCGCACTTGCTGATAAATTCAGAGCAAATGCCACTGGAAAAAAAGTAAACTCTCAGCTATTTGTGACAACACACCAACCTTATCTGGTTGATGCATTAACTCCTGAAAAAGTTTGGGTTCTTGAGAAACAGAAAGATGGCTTTTCAAAAATTACAAGAGCATCCGATTACCCAGAAGTTGTGGCAATGGTCAATGAGGGCATTCCTCTTGGAAGCCTTTGGTACAGTGATCACATTGATAATCGCATCTAAAGGTCAGCAAATGCATTTTGAAATACTTGTTGAAGGGCAACCTGAGTTACCTGCTCTGTCAATTTTGATGTAGAAAATAGTTGGCAAGCATGAAAGTCCTCATACATGGCGAATTCATAAACACCCTGGTATTGGTGGATTGCAAGACGATGTTAACGCCAGTTAGAAATGTCCTCATTTCATCAGTTTGAGGTGTCCGGTTTTCACCAACGAAAGTTCGACCGGTTATCACCGGTTAAGTTCTCTTTCCGGCTGGCTCACTTTTCGGAGGTTTGTTTTTCAGAAGGCCCGCTCTGCGCTTTTCCTTAAGCCTGTAGCTTTCGCCTCTGATGTTGATTGTGGTGGAGTGATATAACAATCGGTCAAGGATCGCAGTGGCTATAACTTGATCGCCGAAGATTTCAGACGGGTTGCGTTTTTCATCTTGCGTCAGCCTTCTATCAGGGATTTATTCGCATTTTCCCTAACCCTCGGCTCTACGAATACAGTCAACGCGCCCTTTAAAAATCTTTTCCCCTGGACCTGCCGCCATCCTGTAAGGACTTGCTGACTTACTACTTTGGTGCAGCACTCAGGAACAAAAGCGGCTACTGAGACTCCAAGCTTATAGGAGAGGGAAAAAAATCCAGGGAGGAGCAGCCATGTTCGGAGTCCAGAGAAGTCGCCCTGCTGAGTTCAATCAGAATCACCCGGCCTTACCTGCTGGCTATGCAGAGCGTGTCACGCCAGAAGTGACCAGTACTGCCCGCTCTGGTTGGTTCAGCTTTTTCGGATGGGGCGTCACGCCCAAAGTGGAAACCCGGTTCCACAGCGGAGACTGGATCAGCCGGTTACCCGCGCCCGGTTCTCATCCGGGGCAAGCCAGCTTCACCCCTGTGCCAGCGCGCAAGGTCAATGAGATACCGGTGGACCGCCCCGCCTTTGAACACCAGGTACCCAGCCCTCGCAACATCCAGGAACTGGAGTTGGTCGGCGATAAAGTCCTGACAGAAACCTTGCAAGAGGCGAGCACCAGCCTTGCCTGGTACGCACAGGAGATGGACCGGCGCCGGCAGGCAGAGGAAAAAGGCGAAGAGTACACCTTGCCAGCTCTGGGTCCCACACTGACAAATATGCGGCTGTTTATTCAACACCTGCTGGACGATCGTCATTTCCCCCAGCCACTGAACGATGGCGAAAGACGCGCCCTGCAAAAGCTGGATAACCAGGCAGCACTTCTGCTGGACAAGGGAGTGCCCTATAAACGGACAGTGCTTCTTGGCCTTGTCTTTGTGACGCTGTACGACCTGCTGGTACAGCAGCGTGTTCTGGAGCCACTGGTCCAGCGCCAGCCCGCACTTCTTCAGAAAAGGTACGACCTTCCCACCCTGTGGGCCTTCAAGTTTTACACAGAGCCACGCGAGGGAAAACAACCGCCACGGCCAGTGGCCAGTATCGATCCAGAGCAGCTCGTATCCTGCTACGGCCAGGAACTCAATCCTGAACCTCCGGAGATAGAGGCCCACTTGCTGGCTCACCACGGCACCCCGCTCATAATGAAATATCTTCCCCTGCTGCTGAGTGAAAAGCCTGTCTTGCTCTACCCCTCCTGGGAGCCTCTGGACATTGACGCTTTTTGCCGCTTCGGTCACTTGCCGGTTTACCCTCTCGGCCTTGTGCCTGGCTACGCGACCAATGCCGACGGCAGCATGCACAGCCCGCTCCAGTTCATGATCCACGACATTTCCCACATAAACAGGGTGGGGTCTTTTATATACGTCGATGGAACGCGGCCATTGGACAATCCGGCCAATCGCTGTGCGTTTCGCCAGTTGGTGCAGAACAGATTGCCCCAACCCCTGGCACACCTGGGGCTCGAAAAGGCTACGCACTTACTGGTGTTTCACCTGTTGCACGAGCAGCACACTGACGAGGCCACCGCCAACCTGGAAAGCGAGAGCTTCGTCCCCTTGATGTGGACCCAGGCGGAGGCCCGGCGAGAGAACTGGTGTGATTATTCCCCCAAATTCCAGGGTATCAAAGACGACGAGGGCACCATAGCAGCCCTCTGGATACATCGCCTGTATGCACACTGGAAGGCCTCGGACTTGCAACTGACAGACGCGCATATTGATCTGCTTGCCCGGCAGTTTGTCAGTTGCGAACTACCACAGTTACGCTGGCACCTGGGGTACCTGGAGCGGCACAAGACTGCGCTACGTGAGCTTTTTCTGTCCGAAGCCAAAGACGGCACCCTTGAACAGACTGACGGCTGGACAGGAAACAGGCGCTTCCGCTGCGCCAAGGCAACCTTTTTCAAAGAGAACTTTTTTCACTGGCAGGAACCACACGGCGGCTGCTGCGTAGACCACTCCGATGTCGTTTATTTCGACCGTCTCCACCAGCACGGCGGAGCCGGGCAGATGGCACAAGCCACCGGTGTCCCCATGGTCTACACAATGGCCTTTTGAACTCTTTTCTCCCCGGAGCCTGCAGCCATCCGCTGTGGGCTTGCTGACTTGCTGTTTTTGTCGCTGCCGGGAACGAACGCGGCTGCTGAGACTCCAAGCTTACAGGAAAGGGAAAAAACTCCTGGGAGGAGCAGCCATGTTCGCAGTCCAGAGAAGTGGTCCTGCTGAGCTCAATCACAACCACCCGGCCTTACCTGCTGGCTATGCAGAGCCTGTCACGCCAGAAGTGACCAGTAGTGCCCGCTCCGGTTGGTTCAGCTTTTTCGGATGGGGTGTCACGCCCAGCGTGGAAACTCGGTCCCGCAGCGGCGACTGGATACACAGGTTACCTGCGCCCGGTTCTCATCCGAAGCAAGCCAGCTTCATCCCTGTGGCAGCGCGCAAGGTCAATGAGATTCCGGTGGACCGCCCTGCCTTTGAACACCAGGTACCCAGCCCTCGTAACATCGAGGACCTGGAGTTGGTCGGCGATAAAGTCCTGACAGGGACCTTGCAAGAGGCGAGCGCCAGCCTTGCCTGGTACGCACAGGAGATGGACCGGCGCCAACAGGCAGAGGAAAAAGGCGACGAGTACACCTTGCCAGCCCTGGGTCCCACGCTGACAAATATGCGGCTGTTTATTCAACACCTGCTGAACGATCGTCATTTTCCCCAGCCACTGAACGATGGCGAAAGACGCGCCCTGCAAAAGCTGGATAACCAGGCAGCATTTCTGCTGGACAAGGGAGTGCCCTATAAACGGACAGTGCTTCTTGGCCTTGTCTTTGTGACGCTATACGACCTGCTGGTACAGCAGCGTGTTCTGGAGCCACTGGTCCAGCAACAGCCCGCACTTCTTCAGAAAAGGTACGACCTTCCCACCCTGTGGGCCTTCCGCTTCTACACAGACCCTCTTGATGTAAACCAACCACCGCAGCCGGTGGCCAGCATTGATCCAGAGAAGCTCGTATCCTGCTATGGTGAGGGACTCAACCCTGAACCGCCGGATATAAAGGCCCACTTGCTGGCTCACCACGGCTGCGAGTTAGCAATGAACTATCTTCCCCTGCTGCTGAGTGAACAGGCTGTCTTGCTCTACCCTTCCTGGGAGCCTCTGGACATTGACGCTTTTTGCCGCTTCGGTCACTTGCCGGTCTATCCTCTCGGCCTGATAGCAGCCTACGCGGCCAATGCCGACGGCAGCATGCACAGCCCGCTCCAGTTCATGGTCCACGACCTTTTTCATATACACGACACGGGATCTTTTCTATACATCAAGGGCACACGACCATTGGACAATCCGGCGAATCGCTGTGCGTTTCGCCAGTTGGTGCAAAACAGACTGCCCCAATCCCTGGCGCACCTGGGGATCGCAAAGGCTACACACTTACTGGTGTTTCACCTGTTGCACGAGCAGAGCACTAACGCAGCCACCAAAAAGCTGGAAAGCGAGAGCTTCGTCCCCTTGATGTGGATCCAGGCGGAGGCCCGGCGAGAGCACTGGTGTGACTATTCCCCCAAATTCCAGGGTATCAAAGACGACGAGGGCACCATAGCAGCCCTCTGGATACACCGCCTGTATGCACACTGGAAGGCTGCGGACTTGCAACTGACAGACGCGCATATTGATCTGATTGCCAGGCATTTTCTCAGTTGGGAACTACCACAGTTACGCTGGCACCTGGCGTATCTGGATCGGCACAAAACTGCGCTGCGTGAGCTTTTCCTGTCCGAAGCCTGGGACGATATCCTTGAACAGGCTGACGCCTGGACAGGCAACAGGCGCTTTTGCTGCACCAGGGGGACCTTTTGCAAAGAGGACTTTTTCCACTGGCAGGAACCGCACGGCGGCTGCTGTGTAGATCACTCCGATGTCGTTTATTTCGATCGTCTCCACCAGGACGGCGGAGCCGAGCAGATGGCACAAGCCACCGGTGTCCCCATGGTCTACACAATGGCCTTTTGAACTCTTTTCACCCCGGAGCCTGTAGCCATCCGCAGTGGGCTTGCTGACTTGCGGTTTTTGTCGCTACCGGGAACGAAAGCTGCTGCGGGAACTCTAACTCGAGCCGGTCAAGAAGCATAAAATCCTTGGTATTTCTGACCTGTAGACCATAATTCCCAACG
>MPMQ01000106.1 GCA_002238585.1 Kistimonas sp. bin40
CAATTAACAAGCTGAACAACAGGCCAAGGAAATGCCTTGACTACAAGACTCCTTACGAGGCATTCAAGGAGTCAACAGGCATAGATGCAAGAAAAGTCATGGGTTATGCACTTATGACTTGAATTCAGGGGTATGCCGCCACTGGTATAACTGCCTGCCCGCTCCCAGGCAGCGGCTGTCACGCTGGCTGCAACAGCATGCACCGCTGTCCTGGCTGGCCAGTCCACATCCGGGGCTGGGCTTCAGCAGCCGTACCCGCCCCTTTCTGCAGGCCACAAACAGCCCGGTTCTGCCAGCATTGATGCACTTGCTGCAGCAGGAGGAGCAAAGCCCTTCCGGAACGCTGCCAGACGCACAACAGCTTTGTCATGCACCACCTGCCAATCCTCTTGTGTCCAGATTGGTGCACTACGCCCTGCATCAGCAATTGACCCGCGCCGATCAGCTGAATCTGCGCATGGCTGACATCGACTGGCCAGAAGCTGTCAAATCCAGCTCCCATTTGTTCAGTCCCTGCTCGCGCTGGCTGGCAATTCTGAGCCAGCCCCTGCCGGAAGCCCCCCGGTTCCTGAGACTCTACGGCTGGGAGCAAGGCGTCTGGCAACAGCAGATTCTGGCCCCTGACAGCCCGGAACATGTTGTCATCTGCAGGTTCCGGGCTACACCACCAGACACGCTCATTGTTGCTCACAGCCTTGATGTTCTGGCATGGCGCAGGGTGCCGGGAACCCGCGACTGGCACGGCTCTGCGGTGTGGTCCGTTCCTGGCTCCCATACTGTGCGCACCATCCGCAGCCTCGACACGATGGACAACGGTGACCTGGTGATCCTGGCCTGTGAAGAACAGGCCGGACCGAAAGTCCTGATACAGTTTTTACTCCATAGCCAGAGCGACAAAGGCTGGACACCAGTGGCCACAGCCACCTACACAGGACTCGCCCTCTGCTGGATCTCGCAAGAGCAGTCGTGCCAGCTGGCAGTGAGCGAGAGCTCCCGAAGTGCAGGTCATGACCATTTCATCAATCAAGTACACGTCTGGCACAAAGTGCGCACTGCAGACAATCAGGAAACCTGGGAGAATCAAACAACAGTACTGTCCTGTCATGATGCCAGCATCCAGGAATTGGCTTGCAGTCCAGGCGGGCATTACCTGGTGGGACTGCTGTCCAACGACAGCATCTGCCTATGGCAAAGGGATGCACAACAGCAACTGGTACAACAGCTGACACTGCCCGGCTACCGATTGCCCACGCAAGAGTATTTCTATCAACTGGCCCCTTTCAACAGGGATGGCACACAGCTGGCAGTGCCCTGCTCGCTACGCCATTTTCAGCTGTTCTACAGAGATGACAACAACCACTGGCAGTACGGACAACAACTCCAAGCGCCCGCCCTTGCTGATGAACCAGTCGACGACATGCTCAAAGACATTATGCTGTCGTCAAGTGGCCGCACCCTGGTGCGCGTCACCCTTTGTCACCTGGACATCTGGCACCGCGACCCGGCTGGTCACTGGGAGCATCTGCTGCAGCGCATCAGGAAAGCAAACGCGGCCTTCTTTTCGACCGCCTGCTTTATGGAACCCGGTGAGCTGGTCTGCACAACGGCACAGGACCCGGAACCGTCTCTGTGGATTCATGGCCCGGACAGCCGGGGACAACTGGTCAGAAAGGCCTGCATGACCGTAGAGGCTCCCATCAGCGGCCCCCTGGCTGTCACCAGGGACGGCCTGTCCTTGCTGCTCAGCACGGCAGCAGACCCACCGACTCTACTGCAGCTGGAACCACCGGAAGGCAAAGCGACAAGCAGCCAGGCCCAACCAGTGCAGACGCCTGCATCCGAGCCTGCACCGGAGCCTGAACCACGCCAACATTGTTGTCGGCTGCTGTGAAGGCCGTATCCCGACCCTGTCCGTTCTGACAGCAGCCAACAGTGCCCCCCTGTCGCGACCGGAACCCGCAGCTGCCAGCACTGTCTGATCCCACTGCATGACAAGGACGGATGGACGCACAGCCATGTATCAACTTCCAGGCAGCGGGCGTTCATACCGCGCCCCACCGACAGCTCAGCTCCCGGCTGCTGCTCCCTGCACAAGCGCGAGGCCGCCGGACACTGTCGGCACTGCGTCCAGTCATCTCGATGCCCGGGTTTGTGTTTCAGACTGCCCGGCAAACCTGCGCTTTCCTTCTTCCGGCCCCCAGTACCTGCCTGCTCTGGTGCTGAACAAGATCGTCAGCTATCTGCCCTTTTGCGACCAATGCCGCTGCGCCCTGGTGTGCCGCCACTGGCACGACTGCCTGCCCGCGCCCGAAGAGCGACTGTCCCGCTGGCTGCAGCAGCATGCCCCTGTATCCTGGCTGGCCCATCCGCATCTGGAACGCGGCTTTGAGAGTCGCACCCGCCCCTTTCTGCAGGCCACAAACAGCCCGGTTTTGCCCGCACTGACGCACCTGCTGCAGGAACAGGAACAGGAACAGGAACAGGAACAGGAACAGGAACAGGAACAGGAACAACAGGCGCACAGACTGTCCGAAACGGGGCCGGATGCACAACAGTTTTTCCATAGGCCACCGGCCAGTCCGCTCCTGCCCAGCCTGCTGCATTACGGCCTGAGGCAGCAGTTGGCGCAGGCCGATCAGTTGTGTCTGCGTACGGCCGAGATCGACTGGCCGCCCAGGTTTGTGGCCAGGTTGTATTGTTTCAGTCCCTGCTCACGCTGGCTGGCGCTACAAGTCCAGCGCCAGTTTCAGCCAGAAGCCCCCCGGCTGCTCAAGCTCTACGGCTGGGAGCAGGGAGTCTGGCGACAGCAGGTTCTGGTCCCTGACGTGCCGGAGCCGGTTGGCATCCTCAAGTTTTCCTCCACGCCAGCAGATACGCTGATCAGTGTCCACGGCCTCGAGGTTCTGGCATGGCGCAGGGCGCCGGGGACCGGCGCCTGGCACCGCACTCTTGTGTGCTCTGTTCCTGCCTCCCATGCTGTACGCGATGTCCGCACCATGGACAACGGTGATCAGGTGGTGCTGGCCAATGACAAAGGATTGGTACTCCTGGTGCAGTTTTTCCTCTATGGAAGAGACGACAAAGGCTGGACGCCAGCGGCCACAGCTACCTACCCACAGCTCCCCCACAGCTGGATATCACATGAGGCCTCGTGCCAGCTGGCAGTGAGCCAGTGCACCCCGGGTCATGACCATCACATCAATGAAATACACATCTGGCACAAGATGCGCAACACCGATAATCCGGAAGCCTGGAAACCTCAACAAACGGTGGTTTCTTGTGATGATGCCAAAATACATCAGTTGACTTACAGCCCGGGCGGGCATTACCTGCTGGGACTCTTCTCCAATGGCCTCACCTGCCTGTGGGCACTGGATGCACAACACCGACTGCGGCAAAAGCTGGCACTGCCTGGCTGTCAGTTCACGCCCGGCCTGAATATACGTTATCTGGCCCCTTTCAGCGGGGATGACAAACTGCTGGCACTGCCCTGTTCTCTACGTCACATCCAGCTGTGCTACAGCGATGACCACGACCACTGGCAGTACGGGCAGCGGCTCGAAGCGCCAGCGACCCCGAATGACCCAGCCGATGACATACTGGAAGACATTATGCTGTCGTCAAGTGGTCGCACCCTGGTGCGGGTCTCCTATCGGCATCTGGACATCTGGCACCGCGATACGGCTGGTCACCGGGAGCATCTGATACGGCGCACCAGGAGAGAACACGCGCGTCTCTTTCCGACCGCCTGCTTGATGGAACCCGGAGAGCTGGTCTGTACGACGGTACAAGATCCACAGTTATCGCTGTGGATCCATGGACCAGACAGTCAGGGACATCTTGTCAGAAAAGCCTGCATGGCCGTCGCGGAACCCATCAGCGGATGCCACGCTGCCAGTCCGGACGGTCTGTCCTTGCTGCTCAAAGCCACTGCCCACCGACCAACGCTACTCCAGTTATCGCCGGCGAACAGTGAGACAAGCAGCCGGGCAGAGCAGGAGCAAACACCTTCACCAGCTTCGCGTTGCTGCCGTATTCTTTGAGGGCAGTGTCCCTGCCCTGTCCGTCCTGGCAGCGTACAACAGCGGCGGCCTGGCTGCTGGAACCTGCCATGGCCAGCACTGTCTGACCCGGCAGCATGATCATGATGGGAGAATCAGACAGCCATGCACCCACTTCCAGGCAGCAGGGGCTCACACAGAGCCTCACCGACGGCTCAGCTACCCGCCGATGCAGATACCATAGCCATACCGCCGGATGGAGGTACAGCAAGGTCCGGCGGCATCGGTAGCGGCACCTGTGTTTGCGACCGCCCTGCGCGCCGGCTCTCTCCCTCGTCCGCCCCCCAGTACCTGCCAGCTCTGGTGCTCAACAAGATAGCCAGCTACCTGCCGCTTTCCGCCCAGTGCTGCTGCGCCCGGGTGTGCCGCCACTGGCATGATTGCCTCCCCGCTCCCGAGCTGCGGCTGTCGGGCTGGCTGCAACAGCATGCACCGCTGTCCTGGCTGGCCAATCCACATCTGGGACTGGGCTTCGACAGTCGCATCCGCCCCTTCCTGCAGGCCACAAACAGCCCGGTTCTGCCAGCGTTGGAGCACCTGCTGCAGCAGGAGCAAAGACCTTCCGGATCGCTGCAAGACGTACAACAGTTTTCTCATGCACCACCAGCCAATCCACTTGTGTCCCGATTGGTGCACTACGGTCTGAATCAGCAGTTGACCCGCGCCGATCAGCTGTGTCTGCGCACGGCTGACATCGACTGGCCAGAAGGCGTTCCGTCCAGGTTCCATTTTTTCAGTCCTTGCTCGCGCTGGCTGGCGATTCTGAGCCAGCCTCAGCCGGAAGCCCCCCTGCTCCTGAGACTCTATGGCTGGGAACAAGGCGTCTGGCGACAGCAGCTTCTGGTCCCTGGCAACCCGGAACATGTTGACATTTGCAGGTTCCCCTCCAGGCCACCAGACAGGCTCATTGTGGCCCAGGGCCTTGATGTTCTGGTATGGCGCAAGGTGCCGGGAACCCGCGACTGGCGCGGTTCCCCCCTGTGGTCTGTTCCTGACTCCCATACCCTGCGCAACATCTATACGATGGACAACGGTGACCTGGTGATCCTGACCTATGGAGAACAGGCCGGACCGGGAATACTGGTGCAGTTTTTCCTCTATGGGGAGAGCGACAACAGCTGGACACCGGCCACCACAGCCACCTACACAGGGCTACCCCTGTGCTGGAGCTGGCAAGAGCAGTCGTGCCAGCTGGCAGTGAGCGAGTACTCTCGACCTGCAGGTCATGACCATCGCATCACTGAAATACACGTCTGGCACAGGACACAGGCTACAGAGGGCCCGGAGGCATGGGAGCCTCAAACCTGGGTGCTGCCTTGTCATGATGTATGCGTGTGGACATTGAATTACAGTCCAGGCGGGCATTGTCTACTGGGACAACTGTCCGACGGCCGCACGTGCCTGTGGACCCTGGATACACAGCACCGGCTGCAGCAACAGCTGACATTGCCTGGCTATCAGTTGCAGCCAGACCTGGATGAGGGTTCGACACCTTTCAGCAGGGATGCCAGACAGCTGGCTCTGTCCTGTTCCCTGCACCAGATTCAGCTGTGCTACAGCGATGAAAACAACCACTGGCAGTACGGACAGCTACTCGAAGCACCAATAGTCCCCGGTGTTCCAGCCAACGACAGGCTCCTGGAGATTATGCTCTCGCCCAGTGGTCGCACCCTGGTGCGCGTCACCCTGTGGCATATCGACATCTGGCACCGCGACACCGCCGGTCACTGGGCGCATCAGGTGCAGCGCACCAGAACCGCAAATGCGCGCTTCTTTCCGACTGCCTGCCTGATGGAACCCGGTGAGCTGGTCTGCACCACGGCGCAGGACCCGGAGTTGTCCTTGTGGATTCATGGGCCAGACCGCCAGGGACGCCTTGTCAGAAAAGCCTGCATGAGGGTCGAGGCCCCCAGCAGCCGGTGTACAGCTGTCACCGCAGACGGCCTGTCCTTGCTGCTCAGCACGGCTGTACGGCCACCGACCCTGCTGCAGCTCTCGCCTCCTGAGCACCCTGAGACAAGCGGCCGGGCAGCGCCTGCACCGGAGCCTGTCGCACGTCGACATCATTGCTGCCTTCTTTGAGGGCAGCTTCCCGACCCTGTCCGTTCCGGCAACGCGCAACGCCAGTTCCCTGTCGAGCGGAACCTGCACCGGCCGGCACTGTCTGAACTCTCAGGATGAGAATAAGGATCATCAGACAGCTATGCAGCCACTTCCAGACAACGGGCATGCACACAGCCCCTTGCCGCCAGCACAAGCCGCAGATCCGGCCACCTTTGCCGCGCCTGGTGTGTCAGGCAAGCCCGCACGCCTGCTCGGCCCCTCTTCCTGCCCGCAGTACCTGCCTGCTCCGGTGCTCAACAAGATAGTCAGCTATCTGCCGCTGTCCGCCCAGTGCCGCTGCGCCCGGGTGTGCCGCCACTGGCATGACTGCCTGCTCGCTCCCGAGCTGCGGCTGTCGGGCTGGCTGCTGCAGCATGCCCCTGTGTCCTGTCTGGCCCATCCGCAGCTGGGACGGGGCTTCGACAGTCGCGCTCGTCCCTTTCTGCAGGCCGTCAACAGCCCGGTGCTGCCGGCATTGATGCACCTGCAGCAGCAACAGCAGCAGCACAGCCCCTCCGAAACGCAGCAAGACGCACAACAGCTTGTCCATGCACCAGCAACCAGCCCTCTGCTGTCCCGACTGCTTCACCAGGGTCTGAACAGGGAGCTGACCCGAGCCGACCAGCTGCGCCTGCGTCCGGTTGCATTCGACTGGCCAAACGCTACCCGGACAAGCTTTGTGAAGTTCAGCCCCTGCTGTCGCTGGCTGGCTGTCGCATACGAAACCTCCCCGGAAAGCACCTGCTTTCTGCGACTCTACGGCTGGGAGGAGGGACACTGGCAACAACAGAACCTGATTGCTGGTACAACGAAGTCTGTGCTCACGTTCACGTTCGCCCACACACCGCCGGACACCCTGTTCAGCGTTCACGGACGTGATCTTGTGGCCTGGCGTCAGAATCCGGAAACCAACAACTGGCACTGCACCCAACTGCATCACATTTCTGAATCCTGCGAAGCCGAAAAGTTGTACCCCATGGTCAATGGCAACCTGGTGATTGTCACCCTGGTCCCGGACCAGACCAAGGCATTTTTCCTGATATTTTTGCGCTACACAGAAGACAAACGCACCTGGACGCCACTACAGATCACCCGGTACAACTGCTGGCCCTCGTGCTGGACGGAGCAACAGCAGTCATGCCAGGTGGCACTGGGCTGGCCCATAAAACATCAGGGACGTTTCTCCAACACAATCCAGATCTGGACAGAAAACCGGCCGACCAACCCAACAGGATTGGTCAAGAAACAATCGGACTTCCCTGACCAGGATGGCGGTATATGCAAGTTGACCTACAGTCCGGACGGCCAGCACCTGCTGGGAATGCTGTCCAATGGCCGGGCGGTTCTATGGAAACTGGATAGAGATCACCGGCTGCAGGAACAGTTCAGCCTGCCCGGCTGCCTGTTCCAGATGGACCCGCTCCTCGAACAGATGGCGCCTTTCAGCCGCAACGGACAATACCTGGCGCTGCCCTGCTCCCTGCAACAGATTCAGCTGTGCTACTGCGATGACAGCGGGCATTGGCAGTACGGAGAATTACTGAGCTCCCCGGCGCAACCGGATGCCCCGGCCGACATATTGCGCCTGACCTTGCTGTCGCCAGGCGGCCAGACCCTGGTAAGGTGCACCAACTGGTTCCTGGACATCTGGCACAGGCATCCTGACGCGGGTTGGCAACATCAGGTGCAACGCCAGCTGGGAGCACATTCTCGCATGCCGGCATACGCCTGTTTTCTGGAGCCCGGAGAACTGGTCTGCACAATGGCAGAAGACCCGGAGCTGTCGCTGCAGATTTACGGACCCGACAGCCAGGGTCAGCTCATCCGCAAAACCTGCATGACCATTACGGCCTCGGTAAAGACCGGCTGTGCCGGGAGTCCGGACGGGCTGTCCCTGCTGCTGGCCAACCGGGAAGATCCGCCAATGCTGTTGCAGCTGGAACCACCAGCCCGGGCTGAGACAGGCAGCCGGGCCGGACAAGAGCCAACGCCGGCACCCGAACCTGCACCCGAGCCTGTACCACGCCGACCCTGGTGCTGGTTTTTGTGAGGCTCGTTTCCCAGCTCTGTCGTTCCTGACAAGACTGAACGCCAACGCCCTGCCGAGCGGAACCTGCAGCGGCCGGCACTGTCTGAGCTCACAGAATGAGAATGACGGATCACCAGACAGCTATGCAGCGACTTCCAGACAACGGGCATGCACACAGCCCCTTGCCGCCAGCACAACGACCAGCCGGCAACGCAGCCAGCCTGCCGCCCCAGCCGGATGCAGATCCGGCAGTGTCCAGCATCGGCGCCAGGGGGTGTGCGTCACACAGCCCTTGCAGCCTTCTTCCTCCCCCTGCCTGCCCTCAGTACCTGCCTGCGCTGGTGCTGAGCAAAATCGTCGACTACCTGCCCTTTGCTGACCAATCCCGCTGCGCCCGGGTCTGCCGCCACTGGCATGACTGCCTGCCCGCGCCCAGGCAGCGGCTGTCGCGCTGGCTGCAACAGCATGCCCCTGTGTCCTGGCTGGCCAATCCGCATCTGGCACTGGGCTTCAACAGTCGCACCCGCT
>MPMQ01000014.1 GCA_002238585.1 Kistimonas sp. bin40
CAGAGCAGGTCGGGGCGGTGGGGTTTGAGCTGGGTAGGCAACAGGCTGCTCGGGGAGCGGTGGGGGGGCAGGTCGGTAGGCAACAGGCTTCATGGCCTCCATCATGGGGGCCTGGCGTTGACGGGCAGGGGCGGCCTGAGCCTTGTGCTCTGCGCTCCGGCTGGCTCTCAGTTGTACACCGGCCAGGAAGTCAGCATCATCCTGCGGCAGCATATGCGACCTTTCGGCAGGCGGCACCTGGTCGAGATCCTTTTGCAAAATAACGATATCGCCGCTGACATAGCGGCTCTGGAAATAGCGCAGGCCGGATCGCGCGTCCCTGCGTTCCTCGTAGATGGTGCGATCTACAGTGTCCGCTATATTGATATTCTCATTACGATAGTAAAGAAAGCGGCTCCCATTGATCTGAGCCAAAAGCCGGTGTTTGTCCGGCTCTGGTGTGGGTCCGGGACGGATGCCTGCTGCGGTCAGGGCGGCTTCCAGTTCAGCCAGCTTGTCTTGCCAGTGGCGGGTGTCCCTGTTTTCCTGTGGCTCATCGTCAAGCAGGTACAGGGTGACTTCCTGGCCCTTTGCGCCTGAATCCTGGCCGGCCGTTGGCGTCACTACCCGGGCTTTCTGGATTTTGTTGGCAGGATTCATGATCCAGTCTCTGACAACCGGAAAAGCGGCCCCAAGATCTTCCCGGTTGAGAGACAGATGTATTCTCAACCTGGGAGCTGAGTGCGGGGACGCGGACTCATGTCTGAACAAAGCGCCATCGGCAGCCTCGGGGTAAATTCTGAAGGAGCCCGTTTTGAGGTAGTCGAAATCCTTCCGGGTAAAGCGGGGCTCATTGCATAACCGGTCATGGGTAAGCTGGGCAGTCGTCAGGGGGATATATTTTTCAGCGTTATCGGCTTCCAGCACCGGGTACTCGGGCATTTCAGGCTGATGTTGCCCTGCTGCTCCTTGTGGAGCATCACCCCGTTTGTGAGCGGAGCCATCCCGGGTGGCAGGATCCAGTGTTGCTACGCCATCCAGAAGCAGTGTCAGCAGCCGTCCAAAAGCAGCCTCTGTACGGCTATCCTGCGTCTCCGGTGTCTTGCTCGCCCAGAGTGAGAGCGCGGTTGAGAATTGCTGGAAGCTTTCGGACTCGGCCCCCTGGAAGCCACGCGAAAAGGCGCGATAGCTTTCTTCAATGAGACCGGGTAACAGCCGCATGCGTTCTTCCATTGTGTCCGTGTTCTTCCCGCTCGCCAGCTGGAGGATCTCGTCCAGCTGTTCGTGTACCCTCACCAGCTGCGCGCCGGGTGTGTCCAGCAGCCGGTCCAGCTGGCCTTTCAGCTCCCTGGCCGTCAGGCTTGCGGTGCTGGCGTCTGCGGCCGGAGACACGGCTCTGGCTTTGATGCCGGCCTGTCGGCAGAGAGCAGCGCTTGCCTGGCGCATCTGATTGATGTGCTGTTTGATCAGTGCCGGGTCGCCTGGCGTTGCTGCGCTGCGAAGTCCCACCATACGGCTTGCGTAACGGAGTGCGCCCCCGAGGGCGCTTGTCGTAGGGCTTGCCAGATCTGTGGCCGCTTTCAGGTGCCCATCCTGGCCGATGTTGACCTGGCACCCTTCTTCGTTCTGGTTAATGATGGTGTCGCAGTCTTTGCGCCACATTTCCAGTGTTCTGTAGGTCGCAGATGAAGCTGGTCTCACGTTTGTATCCCTTGTTGTTGATGGTCGCTGTTTGTTTTCTGGATCTTGCTGCGCTCAGTCAGCAGTGATGGTGGCTTATCTGAGATGAGCGCTGGCTCTGACGACAAGTTGTCGGGGGAAGATCCTGGCGACAGTGGGTTGCGGCTTATGCCTCTGTATCTACCTTGATGTCAGGATCTTGAACCATGGGGTGTACAGGACCTTTTGCGCGACTCTGCGCAGCGGGTGCGAATACTTGGGGAGGCATTGTGCGCGCCTGGCTGACAGCACTGGCCAGCCTTTCAGTAGGGGTTGCCTGTTTCATTGAGCAGCAGTCTGGTCTCGCACCCGCAACAGTCCTCCCCCCCCTCCTGCGTGCTTCACAGAGGAGGGGCTCCGCTGTTTTCGCTATGGGCCCTGTCGTACCGCTTGCTGATCCAGGAGCCGACTCACATTCTGGTAACAGGGTTGATTCATGGAATCCCTGCGTCTGTCGTGCGTCTCAAGTTCGCCTGGCTCGTCTTCTGTCCATGCCTCATCCTTCTCGGAGTGGTAAGAAACATAGGATTGATGGCGGCCACAGGGAACATCACTGAAAGGAGGGACTCCCGGACGGATACCTGCCTTGTGCAAGCAGTTTTCTATTGTGTTCAGGGTGCTGGCGATGTTGGCCTCCTGACAGCGGGGGGGGATCTGCTCTGGTGCCAGGTCCGGGTTGAAGGCGTGGAGGGTAAACTGCCCACCATTACTCAAGCCTGGACCTTCCCTCATGACTGCGGACTGCCCGGGGCATGTGGATTGCCAGAGCAGGAAAGCAGAGTCCTTTCTGTGAAGTATTTCTGCCACCAACGGCCAGGCTTTCTCGTAATCATGGGGATGCACGCTGATCCGGAACTTGTGTGGAGACCCGGCCACGTTGGTGTGGTGGCGCTCATATTGGGCGGTATCGTAATGCGCCAGGAGACCATTGGCGACAAAGCTGGAGTAACCATAGGTTGCAGGGTCCTGCCAATCCGCATTCTTTGCGATGTACGTGTCGGACCGATCGTTCTTGTATGCGTAGCCCGGGATGCATTGCAGCAGCAGTCTCTGAAAATACGTTCCAGCGCTTCCCTGTTCATCTGGTCAGGGCCGAACACTCTCAGATGCATATACAACTCTTTGTGCAAACTGTGCCCATAGGCAATCAGCTCCTGCTCCTTCCCGGAGATGGCTTCAAGCAGGTTTTCTTCAGGAATCTTTTCTTTCAGGTAATCCTGGAATCTTGCGTGTTCTGGCATGAACGCTTCCAGCTGGGGTGCCCACTGTTTCATGGCATGACGAGCGGCCCTGCTCGCTTCCATCTTTTCGGCAGAGTCATTCACCCAATCCTGGAAGGCCGCACTGCCTGGTGCGGGCAGTATGGTATCCGGATAAAGTTTGATGTCCGGATTTCTGTAGGCCAGGTGAAAATCTGCATCGGGGAAGGAATCCGGTTTGGCCTGTTGCAACTGGAGATACCGAATAACCCGAAATGCCGGGAAAAATTGACGCAGCAGGTCGTATTCGCCTGTCACTGGGTCGCGTAACAGATTCAGTAAACGCTCTTGCGTTATTTTCAATGCGGGCGCATCTTCTTCGATCTTTTTCAGCAGGTTGTTGGCGAGTAGTTGCTTATCTTGCGGCAGATCACGCCGGGGCGGTGGGGCTTCAGGCGAGAAGGCAGCCGGTTTCATGTTTGCGGCGCCCGCATCCGGCGCTGTGCTGCGGACCCTGCCCAGCTGTACGTCGGCCAGAAAATCAGGATCTCCCTGCGGCAGCAGGTGGAATCTTTTGGCAGGGGGCACTGTGTTGAAATCCTTCAGCAGGACAACGGGCATGTCACTCAGCTCGGGATCCTGGAAATAGCGGAGGTTGGATTGCGTGTCTACGCGCTCCTCGTAGTCGGCACTGTCAACAGTATCTGTCAGCCTGAAACCGTCATTGCGATAGAAAAGGAAACGACTCCCATTGATGCGGGCGAAAAATTTGCAACCTTCCGACTCTGGTGCCGCGCCGGGACGGACACCGACCAGCGTCAAGGCTGTTTCGAGGTCAGCCAGGGTGTTTTGCCAGTGGCCAGTGTCCCTGTTTTCATAGGCTTCATCGTCCATAAGGTACAGGGTGACCTCCGTCCCTTTTTGTTCTGAAGCGGCGCAGGTGTTTTGATTAATAATCCTGGCTTGATAGATTTTGTTGGCCGGGTCCATGATCCAGTCTTTGAGAACAAGAAAAGTAGATTCCAGGTCTCTCCGGTCGATGGACAGGTGGAGCCTCCACTTGTGGGAGCTTTCCTGGCTGACTGCATCATGTTTGAAGAGAGGTCCCATGGGGGCGCGGGGGTCAACTCTGAAGGCTCCCATCTGGATGTGTTGAAAATCTGTCCGGCTCAGGAAGTCCGTGTCGCATAACTGGCCATAGCTGAGCTGATCAGGCGTCAGGGAGATATATTTTCTGCCATCGCTTGTGTCCCACACCTGATACTGCAGTGGGTCTGATGAAACCTGCTCTCCTGCCCTGGTTTGCGATGTCTTGCGGTCCGGAGCAGGTTCTGTTTTGCCAGCGGTGCTATGTTTCACAGCGGGATCCAGCGCGTGCAGTCGATCGAAAACAAGCTCCTCCAGACGCTTGAAAGCCGCGCCGGTATCACTGTCGAACTGTTGTGTGACTTTCAGTTGCTTGTGTGTCTGGTTCATCCACTGTGACAGCGAGACCGAAAATTGCCGGAAATTCTCCGCGTCGTCCACTGAGGAAGCCTGCCGGAAACTGTGCCAAGTTTCTGCCAGCAGTGGCGGTAACTGCTGTATGAGAATTTCCATCGTGTTGGCGCGTTTCTTGTGAGCCATATCAAGGATGTTGTCCAGGTGCTCGTGCACTCGTGCCAGCTGGGTGCCGGGTGAATCCAGAAGCCTGTCCAGCTGAGCCTTCAGGTCCTGTACCGCCAAGCTTGCTGTATCAGCGTTTGTGGCCTGCAAAACCGTCCTGTCTTTGATGCCCAGCTGCTTACAGAGTTCCTGACCTTTGTGGTGCAGCTGACTGATATGTTGCTTGATCAGTCCTGTGTTGACGCAGCTTGTAGCATTTCCCCGTCCTATCAGACGGCCTGCGTAACTGAGAGCCCGCCATCCAAAACCAGCGGGTGCGGCACCGGCTTTGAGACGTCCGTCCTGGCCGACCTCGACCGGGCATGCTCCTTTGTCCTTTTCAAGAATGCTGTCACAATCCTGGCGCCATATTTCCAGCGTTCTATAGGTGGCGGATGAGGCTGGTCTCACGTGTGTATTCCCTTTTCCAGGTGATCCGTGTTTGGTTTTTGCAGCTTGCGGCGCCCAGCCAGCGGTGGTGGTCGGTCATCTGGTGTGCGCGCTGCCTTTGACGACAAGTTGTTGAGGGGGGCGCCAGCAGCGGATTGGCTGCCTATGTTTCTGTATCTACCTTGCTGACAGGATCTTTAGCGGCGGGGGAATGCCGGGGCTTTTTGTTGCGACCTTGTGCCGAGGGCTAATATCAGGGGGCATTGCGTGAAAGCACTGCCCGGGCCTGGCTGGATGCGGCTATCTGTTTCATTGCACTGCCTTATGCCGTAACTGCAATAGTCTCCTTCTTCTTCTCCTTCTCTGTTTTTCTGTAAAGAGGAAAGGATCCGCCCCTCCTCCCCGCTTCACAGTGGAGGAGCTTGTGTCGTCATGCTGCGTGTGCTGTCGGGTCGCCTCCTGGTCCAGCAGTCGACTCACGTTCTGGTAACAAGACTCCTTTGTGTAAGCTCTGAGTCTGTCGTGGGTCACCCAGCGGGCGTCTTCATATTTTTGCCGTGTCTCATCCTTCTGATACCGGTAAGAGACATAGGCCTGGCCACAGGCCAGATCGGTGAAAGGACGTGCTCCCGGACGTATACCCGCTTTGTGCAAGCGATTCTCTATCTGGCTCAGGATACGGGCGATCCCGGCTTGCCGACAGCGGGGCGGCATCTCTTCTTGTGCGCGGTCCTGGGCGAGGCAATAGAGCGTAAACTGCCCACCAGTATGAAGGCGTGTATCTTTCAGTTGGGACATGAACAGGGACTGCCAGGGGTATGTTGATTTCCAGTGGGGGAAAGGGCAGTCGTTTCTGTGGAGTATTTCTGCCACCAGCGGCCAGGCTTGCACGTAATCATGGGGATGCAGGTTGATCCGGAATTTGTGTTCTGCACCGCCCGGGTTTTGACGGTGTATGCCAAAGATGGCGGCGTCGTAGTACCTGATGAAATATCCCTCGCTCGCCGCGAAGAAGTAACTATGTTTGTCGCGATCCAGCCAGTCAAAATCCTGCAAGCGGTATTTGTCGTACTGATATTTGCTCAGCTCGTAACCTTTCACGCAGCGCATCAGCAGTCTCTCGCAGCAGTCGCTGAAAATATGTTCAAGCACGTCCTTGTTCATCTGGTCAGGCCCGAACACCTTCAGGTGCAGAGACAAATCTTTTTCCAGACGACTTTTATAAATCGCCAGCTCATCCTCGGTAATGGCAGCAAGCCTGTGTTTTTCAGGAATCTTTTCTTTCAGGTAGTCCTGAAAGGCTTCATGCTCTGGCATAAAAGCTTTCAGCAGGGGGCTCCACTGTTTCATGGCATGGCGGGCGGCTCTGCTCGCTTCCATCTTTTCAGCAGAATGGCTCACCCAGTCCTGAAACGCCAAACTGTTTGCTGCGGGTGCCCCCAGCGTATTTGAGTACAGCTTGACGTCCTGATCGCTGTAGGCCATGTAAAAATCCGCATCGGGGAAAAAATCCGGTCTGACCTGCTGCAACTGGATATACCGAATCACCGCATAGGCTGGAAACAGGGTATCCAGCAGGTCGTATTCGCCAGTCATGGGGTTGCGCAACAGATTCAGCAGGCGGTCTCGTGTCATTTCCAGGGCGGGAGCATCTTTTGTTATTTGTTTCAGCAGGTTGTCAAAGAGTGCTTTCTTGCTTTTCGCAAGAGCAGGTTGGGGCGGTGGGGCCTCAGGCGGGTAGGCAACCGCTTTCATGCTTGCGACCCGATCGTCTCGTCCAGTGCTCCGGACCCTGGCTGGCTGTACAGCGGCCAGAACCTCAGGATCACCCTGTGGCAGCACGTGGAATCGTGGGTCGGGGGGTACTCTGTCGAAGTCTTGTTGCAGGACAAGGGGCTTGTCGCCCGGAAGCTTCCATCCTGAACTGACGGCACCGGCTTTGAGATGGCCATCTTCGCCGGCCGCGATCAGACATCTTCCTCGTGCGTTCCGGGCAAGGGTGTCGCAGTCACCGTGCCACCTTGCCAGTGTTTTATAGGTTGTTGATAAAGTTGGTATCACTGTGATGCGCTTTGTTTTGAGTCTTCTGGTTGCGGCTGTCTGATTCGGACACTCTTTGTGTCAGCTCGCTGTTACGGAGGTCAGCGCATGCCGGCGTGCCACTGTCTTGACGGGCTTGACGGGCAGTCAAACTTCCAATCCCGCTCCCGCAGGGGCGGGGTCTGTGCCCTCGTCAGGGGGAAAGCGACTCCCTTTGTGCTATGCGTCCTGTTTTCGGATATCTCCCTCACCCAGTAGCCAGCTGACAGTCTGATACAGGGGTTCATTCATATAATCCCTGCGTCTGTCGTGGCCAACCCATATGCGGTCCTCGTAATCTTTCCTGTTCTTGTCCCTGTCAAACCTGTAAGAGATGTAGGGGTGATTGGAGCCACAGGGGATATCAGTAAACGGGCGTTTGCCTGGACGAATGCCATTCTCCCGCAAGCAGTTCTCTATCTGGCGCAGGGCCTCGGCTATCCTGGCTTCCTGGAAACGCGCGGGCAGCTCTTCTGGCGCGAGTTCCGGGGCCAGACAATAGAGCGTAAATTGCCCACCCATGCTAAAACGTGTATCGCTTGTGCTGGACAGGGTCTCCCAAGGGTAGGTTGACTTCCAGAGCATGAACGGACAGTCGTTTCTGTGGAGTAATTCCGCCACCTTCGCCCATCCTTTCTCATAGTCATGAGGGTGAAGGCTGATTCGAAACTTGTGTCCGGATTTGTGCAAATTATCGTGATGAGTGTCGCTGGTGGTGGGGTCGCCGTAGCTTACAAAATTCCGGGCAAGAGTATAGATGTAGCTATGTTGTTGACGCCTGAGCCAGTCAAATTCCTGCTTCTCGTATTTTGTGTACTGGTTCTTGCTGTCTGCGTAGTCCTCGTCGCAGCGCATAAGAAGAGTCTCACAGCAATCCATAAAAATGTATCGAAGTACGTTTTCGTTCATCTGGGCGGGGCCAAACACTCTCAGATGCATGTAGAGCTGTTTTTTCAGACTCTGTCGATACGCAGACAGTTCATCTTCGCAAAGACTGGCGATAATGTTCTGTCCGGGAAGCTTGCTTTCCAGGTAGTGCCTGAAGTTCCCGTGTTCTGGCATCAGCGGTGCCAGTTTGGGCTCCCACTGTTTCAGGGCATGACGGGCGGCTCGGCTGGCCTCCATCTCTTCAGCCGAGTCCCTCACCCAGTCCCCGAAGGCGGCGCTGCCTGGTTTGGGAAATTCCTCGAAGGTATAGAATTTGATGCCCTTATCTGCCCATGCCATCTCGAAATCCACATCGGGAAACAAATCCGGTCTGACTTGCTGCAGCTTGAGATAGCTGATAATCGCAGATTCTGGAAAGTATGGACGCAGCATGTCGTAGTCGCCCGTCACAGGGTGGCGTAACAGGCTCAGCAGGCGGTCTTGCGCTATGTTCAGCTCTGGAGCCTGCAGATGCAGTTTTTCCAGTAAGCGGTCGACTATGGGTTTCTTCTCTGGCGGCAGAGGGCGTTCAGGCACCTGGACAGCCGCTTTTATGGCTGGGGCGGCCAGGCGGCTGTGCTGTGCATCGGCAAGGCGCGGGGCCACAGGGGCTTGTGCCTTATGAGGAGCCTGTGGCCTGGAGTCAGGATTGAGTGCTGCCAGGTGATCTTGAATCTGACGCTGCAATCGTCCGAAAGTCGCTCCCGCATTGCTCTTCAGCTCTTGTGAGGCGCTCAGTTGCTCCTGCGCCTTCTTCATCCACAGTACCATCGAACGTGAAAATTGCCGGAATGCGTTCAGCTCATCGTCCTGGGCAGTGCGTGAAAAAGCGCACCAGCTCTCTACAAGCAGGTCTGGGAACTGGCGCATGAGTTCTACTGCCGCCTGTGGACTCCGCTTGCCAGCCATCTCGATGATCTGATCCAGATGCTCATGCACTCTGACGAGCTGGGAGCCTGGTGCACTCAGCAGGCTGTCGACCTCTAGTGCCAGGTCCTGCAGGTTCAGGGGTCCTGTCTCAGCGTCGCAGGTCGGCAAAACGGCTCTGTCGGTGATGCCGACTTGTCGGCAGAGTTCCTGGCCACTTCTCTGCATCTGACTGATATGCTGTCGGATCAGTCCTGGATTGTCGGTCGTCGCTGCATGCGCAGGCCCCGTCAGCGGGCCTGCGCGATTGGGAATTCGGCTCCTGATAGCTGCGCAGACAGTAGCTCCGGGATGTCCCTCTTCGCCGACTCCGGCCTGGTGTCCTCTCCTGCGCTGATCAGGAGTGCTGTCGTAGTTTTTTCGCCATCTTTCCAGTGTGTTATAGGCTGCTGATGAAGTTGGTATCATGCTCTCCCCTTTTCTTGTTTGCCAAGTGTGTTGCCTGTGTTCTGGCCGCAGGGCCGGGCTGCGGGTTGTTGTATTGCGGGGCATATCCCTGATGATCAGAAAGATGACTCTTCTGGCGCTGTGCTCCCTGTTGTCTGATGGTCTCCTGATCCAGTAGCTGACTAACATTTTGATAATAGGCCTCTTTCATATAATCCCTGCGTCTCTGGTGGGTTACCTCACTGGCGGCCTCGTATTTTTGACGTGTCTTGTCCATATCAAATCTGTAAGAGATATAGGGATGACCCTGGCCACAGGGCAGATCGCTGGAAGGCTGTCGGCCAGGACGAATAGAGTGTTTGCGCAAGAGACCCTCTATCTGGATCAGGGTTTGCGCGATCATATCTTCGCGCAGACGCTGGGGGAGAGCCTGCGTTGTGAGAGCAGCGTCTACGCAATAGAGCGTAAACTGTCCTCCATTGTTGAAGCGCCGATTCCCCAAAGTGAGTGCGTTTGGCCAAGGGTAGGTCGACTTCCAGAGCAGGAACGGGCAAGTGTTGCCATGCAGCACTTCCGCCACCAGCGGCCAGGCTTTCTCATAGTCATGGGGATGCAGGCTGATCCGGAATTTGTGTCCGGATTTCTCCAGATCCTTGCGGAAGGCGGCAAAGGTGAAGACGTCGTAATAAGCGATAAAGTTCATTTTGGGCGTATAGAAATAGCTGTGCTTTTTACGGTCCAGCCAATCGAATTCCTGCAACTTGTATTTTTGGTGTTGAGATTGTTTCAGTGCATAGTCTTCGCAGCAGCGCTGCAGCAGTTCTTCACAGCAGTCCTTGAAAATGCATGCAAGTACTTCTTCGTTCATGCTGTCAGGTCCAAAAATCCTCAGGTGCCGGTACAACTCCTGTTCCAGCGTTTCCCGGTACCAGGACAGCTCATCTGCGGGAATCGCAGCGAGAATGTTTTTGTGCGGGACCTTGCTTCTCAGGTGGCGTCTGAAGTTGCTGTGCTCCGGCATAAGCGGCTCCAGCAACGGCTTCCATTGCTTCAGGGCATGACGGGCGGCCCGGCAGGCTTGCATCTGGACTGCCGAGTCAGTCACCCAGTCCTGGAACGCCTCGCTGTCGGGTTGGGGAGGGAGCATATATCCATAGAGGCTGATGTCCGGGTCCTTCACTGCTACCGGGAAATCCTCATCGGGAAACACATCCGGTCTGATGTGCTGCAACTTGAGATAGTGAATAATCGTAAAGGCTGAAAACCACGGATGCAGCAGGTCGTATGTGCCCGTTGTCGGGTCGCGTAACAGACCCAGCAGGCGCTCCCGTGTCATTGCCGCTTCCGGCAGTTTGCGGCCTATGGTTTCCAGCATTCTGTGGAAGACCGGTTCCTGCGCTGGCGGCAGCGGACGTTTGGGCGGTGGGGCAATAGCGGTGTCGCCAGCGTCTGCTTCCTGCACCGGGTATAGCGGCTTTTGCGCTGGCAGCAGGTCTCTTGCCGTGCGTTGCGGGGGCTGGTGAGTGGCGTAAGGCTTGGCAGTGGGGTCCAGATCCTGCAGGTGAATGTGGATCATACGGCGCAGGCGCCGGAAAGCATCTCCCCCCTCGTGTTCCAGCTCTTGTGTGTCTTCCAACCGCTGGCGGGTCTTGTCCATCCACAGTGACAGCGAGCTTGAAAATTGGCGGAATCGCGCCTGCTCGCTGTTTGGGCAGGCACGTAAAAAAATGCGATAAGACGTCACGAGAACATCAGGTAGATCCCGCATGAGCTGCAGCATCGGATGCATGCAGTTTTTGCCAGCCAGTTCGATGATTTGGTCCAGGTGTTCATGCAGTCTGACGAACTGTGAGCCGGGCGCATTCAGCAGGCTGTCGAGCTGGACTTTCAGATCCTGCACCGCCAGGGGGGTCGTAACCCTGTCTGCGATCTGCACAATGGTCCTGTCGTAGACTCCTGCCTGTCTGCAGAGTGCCAAAGCATCCTGATGCATCTGATTGATATACATGATCAGCCCGGTGCCGACCGGTGTTGCTGAGCGTCCAGATTCCGTCTTGTCGCCAGCACCAGTGACAGCGCCTGGCCTGAAGTGCGCCGGGACGGCGACTGTCAGACGCCCATCCGGACCGATATCGGCCGGACAGCGTCCTTTGTCCTGATCAAAAAGGGTGTCGCAGTCCTTGCTCCACATCTCCAGTGTTCTATAGGTCGTGGATGAAGTTGTGATCACGCGCGTATTCTCTCTTCTGGTGAGTCTTGGTTGTTTGTTATGTGCGTCTGCTGTCAGTGGCGGTTCCGGACTTGATTCACGTCAGGTTTTGGCATCTGCTGCGGACCCGGTGATATTTATTGCTTCGGATCTACTGCGTGCTGTTGTCACTTGTTGCTCTGCTCCAATCTATTGACACAGTGTTGTGCAAAAGGTTCTTGCCAGATAGCAAAACAGGCGATTGGGTGCCGGAATCCGGGGCGGCAAGGAAGCGTCTTCACAGGAAAGAGGAGCCGGTGTTGGCTGATGGGGCTCTGTTGGCAAGATGTAGCAAGGCAGGTGCGAGTGGGTGCGCATCTACGGCCAGGTGCGGCTCACACAGCAATTGCCCGTCGTTGCTGAACAACGGGCTCGCAACAGGGTCACGGCATGCATCTCATGGGCGAGTCGCACCCGGCATGCTTGTCTTCGTCCCTGCTGGGCGAAGTCATCCCCAGGTCATTGGCGGTCGGACCTGTCCCTTTCCAGCTCTGGAACCAGACACCATGCTTTCACGCGTTTGCAGTCATCTCGTGTGATCAGAAAGCGTCCGTCTTCGCTGAAAAACAGCTTGTCTACCCCGCTCCCGTCGCAGATTGGATATTTATCAGAGGCGTGACGCTCACAACGCCCTGTTTCATTGACAACTTCTGCCTGTTTTTTCCAGGGGAAACTGGAAAGATCCCAGATCTCAAAACAAGTGCGACGAACAGCGTCCTTGTGATGGGGTTTCCAGGGCGGACCCAGCCGATAGGCCACAGCCATTTGCCCATACCTGTTGAACGCAACCCCCTCGCAGGAGCACGGGCACCCGGGAGTGCTGGGCGGGTCCTGCCCGTCTGCCAGAACCCGTGTTTGTCGCCCTTCGGTGTTCATCGACACAATTCCTTCCTGCTGCCAGCCGTCTTCTGTTGAAAAGCGGCAGATTTGTACGCTGGTAGCGGAAACCAGGCCCAGCTTGCGGCTGTCTGCGCTGAAAGCCAAAAAACGCACGAACACCTTCGGCTGCTCGTGTAAAGACACGGGAACCCAGCTACCATCCTGGTTACACCACCAGCAATGAGTCCTGAGGTCGGCGTTGATATAAACAAACGTCCGGGAGTCAGGGCTGAATGCCAGCCTGGTTGAAGAACAGCGGTGCCTCCCTGTGATGACCTCCTCCCAGAGGTGATCCTCGCGTCTGGCCCAGACTTTGGTAGCACGGGATGACACAGTTGCCAGAAGCTGGCTGCAGGGGCTCCAGCGTGCGAAATAGAGAATCCCTTCGTGGTGCAGCTCTGCCGTATCATGCCAGCTACCATCCTGCTGCAATTCGCGAGCAACAAGAGCCGAGCTCCTTTGCACCTTGATCATGTGCTGCCGGTTCGGTGCCAGGCTGATCTCTTCTGGCTGCGGGCGCGGGCCCTGCTGTACCTCTTCATCCTTGCGGTAACGCGTATCTGACAAAGTCGGAAATGCATGCAGTTCATACTGCTCTGATTCCACACGCACCTGCACCCCCTCGCGTTGGACAGAGAATTCACGTTCTTCCAGACACAGTGTCGGGGCCTTGCGCAGCTGCGTACCCAGGGCTCCAGAGACCAACCAGGGGAAGGCTTCATGGTCGAGCCAGGGGGTCAGTGCTGCTGTCTGACCGGCATTGAACCTGTCCAGCCAGGGCGCCAGGGTGGTCGTGAACGTGTCGCGTGAAAAGGCAGGGCTGTCACAAGAAAGCGTCTGATGGCGCTTGGGGGAAAAAGGATTGATGAGCTGGCTGCTGGCTATTCGGCACAGGTGCTGATTTGTCAAACGACAGCTCATCCAGTCCCGGGGTGTCAGCCGGGGCAGAATATGGTGATGAAAAACATCATCTGGCAGGACGGCCAGCCCTTGCTCTGCCATCCGGTCGGGTTCGTGCGTTTGAGTCATGGAGCCAGATGGCGCACCGGGTGAAGGCGGAGAACTCTGTTGATGGCCGCATGCCGTCAGGCGCTGCCGCTTCGCAGGGGGGAGGAGGGGGGAAGTCATCATAATTCATACTCTATTGTCTGTTATCGTCCCTGCCGAAAGTGTGCGCCAGCCTGTGGGCGAAGCGCACAGGCCGCCGGTTTCCCTGCCGGGCTTCTCTCACGACCGGCCCGACCTGTGCAGGCCAGCCTGTGGATACCTGGAAAGCAAGCCTGGGGACAGGCTATGTGCGCGATTACTGGCGATCGAACCTGTCCCTTTCCAGCTCTGGAACCAGACACCATGCTTTCACGCGTTTGCAGTCATCTTGTGTGATCAGAAAGCGTCCGTCTTCGCTGAAAAACAGCTTGTCTACCCCGCCCCCGCCGCAGCGTGGATATTTATCAGAGGAGTGACGCTCACAACACCCTGTTTCATCGACAATTTTTGCCTGCTTTTTTCCCGGGAAGCTGGAAAAATTCCAGATTTCAAAACAGGTGCGCCGAACAGTTCTCTTTTGAGTGGGTTGCCAGGGTCTACCCAGCCGATAGGCCACAGCCATTTGCCCATACCTGTTGAACGCAACCCTCTGGCAGGAGCACGGGAACCCGGGAGTGCGGGGCAGGTCCTGCCCGTCTGCCAGAACCCGTGTTTGTCGCCCTTCGGTGTTCAACAACACAATTCCTTTCTGCTGCCAGCCATCCTCTGGTGAAAAGCAGCAGATCTGTATGCTGGTAGCGGAAACCAGGGCCAGCTTGCGGCTGTCTGCGCTGAAAGCCAAAAAACGCACGAACACCTTCGGCTGCCAGTGGAAAGGTACGGGAACCCAGCTGCCATCCTGGTTACACCACCAGCAATGAGTCGAGAGGTCGGCGTTGATATAAACAACCGTCCGGGAGTCAGGGCTGAATGCCAGGTGGGTTAAACAACAGCTGTGCCTCCCTGTGATGACGGCCTCCCAGAGGTGATCCTCGCGTCCGGCCCAGACTTTGGTCGCAAGGGATGACACAGTTGCCAGAAGCTGGCTGCAGGGGCTCCAGTGTGCGGAATAGAAACTCCCTTCGTAAAGCAGCTCTGCCGTATCATGCCAGCTACCATCCTGCTGTAATTCGCAAGCAACAAGAGCCGAGCTCATTTGCACCTTGAGCAGGCGTTGCCGGTTCGGTGCCAGGCTGATTTCTTGCAGCCGGGCGCCAGCCGGCAGCTGTACCACTGCACCCTTGTCTACACCCCGGCGATCCGTATCTGACACAGTCAGGGTCGAAAATGCATGGAGTTCATACTGCCCTGATTCCTCACGGACCTGCACCCCCTCGCGTTGCACAGAGACTTCACGTTCTTCCAGATACAGTGCCGGGGCCTTGCACAGCTGCGTACCCAGGGCTCCAGAGACCAACCAGGGGAAGGCTTCATGGTCGAGCCAGGGGGTCAGTGCTGCTGTCTGACCGGCATTGAACCTGTCCAGCCAGGGTGCCAGGGCGCTTGTAAATTTGTCGCGTGAAAAGGCAGGGGAGTCACAAGAAAGCCTCTGATGGCGTTTGAGGGACACAGGATTGATGAGCAGGCTGCTGGCTAGTCGGCACAGGTTCCAGTTTGTCAAACGACAGCTCATCCAGTCCCGGGGTGTCAGTCGGGGCAGAATATGGTGATGTAAAACATCATCTGGCAGGGCGGCCAGCCCGCGCTCCGCCATCCGGTCGGGTTCGTGCGTTTGAGTCATGGAGCCAGATGGCGCACCGGGTGAAGGCGGAGAACTCTGTTGATGGCTGCATGCCGTCAGGCACTGCCGCTTCGCCGGGGGGAGGAGGGGGGGAGTCATAATAGCTAACACCTCTATTGTTTTTATCGCCTGTGCCGAAAAAGTCTGCGCTCCTTGTGCGCCAGCCTGTGGGCGAAGAGCACAGGTCGCAGGCTTCCCTGCGGGACTTCTCTCACGACCGGCCTGACCTGTGCAGGCCAGCCTGTGGATACATGGAAAGAGTTTGGGGAAAGGCTATCCGCGTGATTACAGGCGGTCGGACCTGTCCCTTTCCAGCTCTGGAACCAGACACCATGCTTTCACGCGTCTGCAGTTATCCCGTGTGACCAGAAAGCGTCCGTCCTCACTGAAAAACAGCTTGTCTACCTGGCCGCAGCAGCCTGGAAAAGAGTCATGAGAGAGGATAGGCTTACCACAATCCCTTGTTTTATTGACCACTTCTGCCTGCTTTTTCCAGGGGAAGCTGGAAAGATTCCAGATCTCAAAACACATGTGACCAACATCGCTCTCTTGATCGTTTTTAAAGAGATAAATCAGCCCATAGGCCACAGCCATTTGCCCATACCTGTTGAACGCAATCCCCTGGCAGGCGTGGCTCATGTGCCAGGGATCGGGGTCCTGCCCGTCTGGTGTTTGCCGCCTTACAACGTCCAACGACACAATTCCTTCCTTCTGCCAGCCGTCCTCTGCTGAAACGCACCAAATCTGTACGCTGGTACCGCAAGCCAGGGCCAGCTTGCGACTGTCTGCGCTGAAAACAAAAAAGTCCACGAACTCCCTCGGCTGCTCGCGTAAAGATACGGGAACCCAGCTGCCAGCCGGGTTACATTGCCAGCAGTGAGTAGAGCGTTGGTGTTCTTGATGAACAAACGTGCGGGAGTCAGGGCTGAATACCAGTTCCCGTGTTAAAACGCAGTGCTTCCCGGTGATGATTTCCTCCCAGAGGTGGGCCTCGCGTCTGGCCCAGACTTTGACAGCATACTTCGACACAGTTGCCAGAAGCTGGCTGCAGGGGCTCCAGCGTGCGGAAGTGATAAACCTGTCGAAATGAAACCCTGCCTCGTGATGAATCTCTGCCTCGTGATGAATCTCTGCCGTATCATGCCAGCTACCATCCTGCCGCAATTCGCGAACAACAAGCGGCGGTACTTCGTGAAAAGCAAGAGGCAACGCCGAGGGCAGCTTGGCCAGGCGCTGCCGGTTCGGTGCCAGACTGATAATTTCTTCTGGCCGGGCGCCAGGCAGCGGCTGTGCCTCTTCATCCTTGTTTACAACCGGGTAGCGCTCATCTGGCACAGTCGGGAAGGCATGCAGTTCATACTGCCCTGATTCCACACGCACCTGCACCCCCTCGCGTTGCACAGAGAATTCACGTTCTTCCAGACACAGTGCCGGGGCCTTGCGCAGCTGCGTACCCAAGGCTCCAGCGACCAACCAGGGGAAGGTTTCATGGTCGAGCCAGGGGGTCAGCGCTGCTGTCTGACCGGTATTGAACCTGTCCAGCCAGGGCGCCAGGGTGGTTGTGAACTTGTCGCGTGAGAAGGCAGGACTGTCACAAGACAGCGTCTGATGGCGCTTGAGGGAAAAAGGATTGATGAGCTGGCTGCTGACTATTCGGCACAGGTTCCGGTTTGTCAGACGACAGCTCATCCAGTCCCGGGGCGTCAGGCGGGGCAGGATATGGTGATGAAAAACATCATCTGGCAGGACGGCCAGCTCTCGCTCCGCCATCCGGTTGGCTTCGTGCGTTTGATGTGTGGAGCCAGACGGCGCACCGGGTGAAGGCGGAGCATCCTGTGGATGGCCGTATGCCGCCAGGCACCGTTGTTTTTCAGGGGAGAGGAGGGAGAAATTCATAACAGCGAACACCTCTATTGTTGTTTATTGTCTGTGCCGAAAGTGTGAGCCCCTTGTGTGCGCCAGCCTGTGGGCGAAGAGCACAGGCCGCTGGCTTCCCTGCCGGGCTTCTCTCACGACCGGCCTGACCTGTACAGGCCAGGCTATGGCTACCTGGGAAAAAAGCCTGGGGAAAGGCTATCCGCGTGATTACTGGCGGTCGGACCTGTCCCTTGCCAGTTCTGGAACCAGACACCATGCTTTCACGCGTTTGCAGTCATCTTCCGCTATCAGAAAGCGTCCGTCGGCGCTGAAAAACAGGTGGGACAGTCCGCCGCACGACGTAGACCCCCCCCATTGCATCCAGTCATGCTTCGCACAAGTTTTGGCCGAGGCCACAATCCGGGACTGTTGTTTCCAGGGCGAACTGGAAAGGTCCCAGAGCGCAAGGCTCATATGGCTGTCATTGGCGTCCAGCTGGCTGTCGTCGTCCTTCTCCAGGCGGGTGATATCGCGTCCCACAGCCAGCTGCCCGTGGATATTGAAAGCCATGCCTTCGACACGGCCTGCCTTTGTAGATGCATGCCTTTCTGAAAGGTCAGACGGGTGACCCGGTTGCGGGTCTGGTACCAGCTCGCCGTCTGGTGTCCAGCCCCCTTGCAGTGACCGGCTAAAGATCTTGACGCCAATATCTCCACATAATGACAGTGCCAGCTTACGGCTGTCTTTACTGAAAGCGATATGACTCATCATGCCTGACAATGTGAGGGAGGGAGCGGCAGTCCAGCTACCATCCTCCTGACGCCACCAGCTGTGTATGCCTCTTGTGTCGACAACGAACGTCCGGGAGTCAGGGCTGAAACCAGTAAAGTGAGTGAAACGGTTACAGGGCTGACTGATCACCTGCTCCCAGTGATCAGCATGGCGTTCTGACCAGACTTTGATCGTTTCTTCCGATTGGGTGACAAGGAACTGGCTACAGGGGCTCCACTGGGCACAATGCACCGGCTCACCGTGACAGGATTGCGCTACCTGGTTCCAGCTGCCGTCCTCGCCAGCCCTGTGGATGAAGGCATGTTCCTGCCAGATAGTGACCAAACGGCTCTGATCCGGTGAGGAGCATCCTCTTGCCCGGCTGGCTCCCTCTGCCCAGTCTTCATCGTCATTCCTGACATACAGCGAATTGCTGTTTCGCTCGACACAGTATTCAAACAGTTCATAGCGACCGGGGCCCACGCAGGTCGTCACCCCGCCAGGCTGCATGAAACACTCACGCTCTTCCAGGTGAAGCCTTGCGGCCTGGCGCAGCTGTGTACCCACAGCCGTACGAACCAGTGTCGGAAAAGTCTCAAGGTCAGTGCAGCGTTCCAGTGCTTTTGTCTGGTCGGGGTCAAACCTGTCCAGCCAGGGGGCGATGCTGGCGTTGAATCTGGCGCAGGAAAACGGCTGGCTGTTGCAGTCCTCAGCTTTGTGACGCCGGGAAAGCGGCGGGAGAAGGCTCTCACCAGGGGCAGAGGTCAGCTCCCGTCCCGCCAGCTGGGGGCGGGGCTCAGGCGATGACGATGACGATGAAGGACAGGGCATACTGTCGTCGCAGACTGGTGCCTGACGTTTCTGGGGTAGTTGTGCGTAAGACGTGTGCATTGCAAAAGGTTCTCATTCTGGTGTCGTTGGTGAGCCCGTGCGGTCATATCCCTGGAGTCCGGACTGGGCCGGGGAGCCTTGGTGGCACCCTTGGCGAGCACTTGGACCAGTGCTGCACACCAAGGTTCCCCTTCGTGTGAACCGCCTGTCGGCCGCTGGGCTTTCCGGGGGCATCCTCGACGGCGAATGCTGGTCGGGGCGGTTATCGGTCCCCGCTTACGGATGCGGCAGGTCCGGGACCAGACACCATGCTTTCACGCGTTTGCAGTCATCTTCCGCTATCAGAAAGCGTCCGTCGGCGCTGAAGAACAGCTCGGACAGTCCGCCGCACGACGTAGTGCCCCCCATTTGCATCCAGTCATGCTGCGCACAACTTCTGGACGCGATCACAATCCGGGACTGTTGTTCCCAGGGGTGGCTGGAAAGGTCCCAGAGCGCAAGGCTTATATGGCTGTCACGCCGGTCGGCCTTTTCTTGATCCAGGAGGCGGAGCTCGCGTCCCACAGCCAGCTGCCCGTGGATATTGAAAGCCATGCCTTTGACATCGCCGGCCTCCGCCTCTGCAGATGTATGCCGGTCTGGAAGCTCAGACGGGTGACTGTGTTGCGGGTCTGGCCCCAGCACGCCGTCTGGCGTCCAGCCCCCCTGGGGTGACCGGCTAAAGATCTTGATGTCAATATCGGCAGATAATGACAGCGCCAGCTTCTGGCTGTCTTTGCTGAAAGCGATATGAGTCACCATGCCAGTCAATGCAAGAGAGGGGGCGGCAGTCCAGCTCCCATCCTCCTGGCGCCACCAGCCGTGTATGTCTCCCGTATCAACAATGAACGTCCGGGAATCAGGGCTGAAAACAGTGAGGTCAGTGAAACGGTTACAGGGTTGGCTGATCACCTGCTCCCAGTGATCAGCGTGGCGTTCTGACCAGACGCTGACTGTCTGCCTGGACTGGATTATCAAATACTGGCTGCAAGGGCTCCACTGGGCACGATCCAGGGGCTCGCCGTGATAACACTGAGCTTGTTCGAACCAGCTGCCATCCTGGCGGCGCGCGTGGATAAAGGCACGTTCCTGGCAGATGCTGATGAGGCGGTTCTGGTCTGGTGACAGGCAGCCTCTTGTCCGGCTGGATACCTTTCCCCAGCTTTCATCATCGTTCTGGACATCCAGTGAATCGCTGATCGGCGTGCGCGCTGCGTCAAAAAGTTCATAGCAACCCGGTCCCACGCAGGCCAGCACCCCTGCGGGATGCCTGAAGCAGGGACGCTCTTCCAGGCGCAGTGCCGGTGCCTGGCGAAGCTGTTCCCCCACCATTGCGCAAGCCAACGCAGGAAATGTCTTGAGGTCGGTGCAATGCTCCAGCTCCGCTGTCTGCCGGGGGGCAAATTTGTTCAGCCAGGGGGCTATGGTGCTGTTGAACCTGTATCGGGAGAACGGCTGACTGTTGCAGTCTGAAGGTGGGAGAAATGACGGTAGTGGCTGAAGAAGAGGCTCTCCAGCGGTGGCTGTCAGTGTGTGTTCAGCCAGGTGGGGTGTGTGAACAACACGGGATGAGGACGCGAGCTGCGCAGGCCTTTCGTCGGTGTGTGCGGCAGGACGTTTCGTGGGTGTCGGGCCAACAGAGTGTTGCATGTAGAGTCTCCTCAGGTAGTTTGACGGGCGTACATCCTGGTTTGACGGGCGTACATCCGGGGCTTTGGACCAGCACCTGGCGCTTGAGTTCCCTGTTGCATCCTGAGATTGTGTTCAGTCCTGATGCCGGGCGTTATTGCACCTTCTTGCGTCCCCACTGTGAGAGGAATGCCGCCCTGTATTGACAGCACCAGCTGGCGGTTGTTCTTGCTGACGGCAAGACAGCGTCCCTGTCAAAACGCAGCAGCCGGAGGCGTAAGGAAGATCTGGGCAGCTGTGACGGCAGGAGCGGTGCGGTACGAACAGGCGTTGAGAAAGGAGGCGGGAAACAGGCCGACGGATGCGAGGACAGTGCCAGATTTTCTGGTGAGGGCATCAAAAGGCAATGCCGGGGTCTGGAGCCTCTGGCTCAGTGTCGGTGGCTGCCCCGGCAGACAGGTGCGGGTTCTATAGACAGGAGCCGGCCAGCCCGCTCCTTGTTCAGGAGGGGCCGGAGGGCGACAACGGCTTTTCTTCCCCCTGGCAGAGGGCGGCCTTACCCTTGCGTCAAGAGTGCCCGCAGGTCGATGATGGCGGCATTCGCACGCGAAATGTAGTTCGCCATGACCAGCGAATGATTGGCAAGAAAGCCCATGCCGCTGCCATTGAGTATGAAAGGGCTCCATACAGTTTCCTGGGTTTTTTGAAGCTCCCGTATAATCTGGCGCAGGCTGATGAGCGCGTTCTTGTTTTCGAGAACATCCCGGAAATCCACTTCAACCGCTTGTAGCAGGGCGATCAGGGCCCATGTTGTGCCGCGGGCTTCGTAAAAAATGTCATCAATGCGAGACCAGGGGGTCACTTCCTGCATGTCGGTAGTGCCGGGGGGTGACTGATGGGGCTCCAGGTCAGCCATCAATCCTGTTTGCAGCCGTGTTTTGTCCACGCTGGCGCTGAGTCTCTGGGAGAGTGAGCCCAGACGTGTGCCTACGTCTTGCAGCCACTGGGTGAGGTTATCTGCCCGTGTATAAAACTGCGCCGGATTATCGCTGGCGCTCAGACGCGCCAGATAGGCTTCCAGTCTTTTGATGGCACGACTGTATTCACTTTCAGTGGCGGGGAGAACCCAGCTGCGTGAGTCAAAGTTGAGCTGCGGCTCGGCTTGAGCCAGATCGGGGTCTTCCTGGGATTGTGACTGGGACCGGCTGAAGTCTTTGCGTATGGCCCGTGCGAAGTCCCTGAGCTGCACAAGCACACCAAACTCCCAGTTGGGCATGTTGTCGAGGAAGATTCCCGGTGGCGTCATATCGTTGCGCAGGTAGCCCCCGGGCTTGTGCAGAAGTGTGTCAGCTATCCGGATGGCGGTGGCCGTCGACGTGAACCCGACCACCGGTTTGGTGTTCAGCCGGGCGGCGTGTTCAGTGGCATTGGCGACAACATCAATGGCGTCAGGCTCCCTGCTCCAGAGCCATCCCAATCCGAGAAAGAAAAGGGCACAGATGCCCAGTGCGCACAAGACAGGCATGGGCCTTATCAGACGCAAGGCCCGGTTATTGTGAGTCATGTTCATGGTCTCCTGTTTTGCAACCCTGTACGCGCGTCCGCCAGCGGCCGCTATTATGGACAATGCTGCCGCCCGGGCATAGAGGCCGGTGGCGGTGGTTTTCTGGCTGCAAGGAAATAGAGGTGGGTAGCGTGCCTCTTGTTGCCCCAATTTTTTTTCGTTGGAGGGCCGCTTTTGTTCAGGCAGTGAGTGATGGTGGCGTTTTCCAGAGGTGTCTGCAGGAAGCCACTGGCGAAGTTTGTGTTCAGGCCTGCTCTGGCCCCCCTCCTGCTTCGCTTCATCCTGTGGTGTGCACCAATCTCCATTGTTCGCCAGTATATATTGAACAGCAGCAGACGCCACACTGAAAACCAGAACAAGGGACGGCTGCGCGGTCCGCGCTATCCTTCCCCGTCCTGAAGGCCGGACGCCAAGCCCTCTTCGTAGTTTTTGTCAGAGTTTATCCGGTTTTCCTGGAAGTTTTTCGCTTGATCTGGTTGAATGCGTCGTCCGGGACGGACTACCTTGTTCACACCGGCTGCAACTGTCTCGTCGGGCAGAGCCGGGGTGTTGTTCTACAGCGAACGATATCCTTGCATAGGGACGTACAACGGATGACTGAGCTGAGCCTACACATAAAAAAGTAGTGGATTTTTTATGCAATCTCTCTTCGGTATTCTGGGTATGGTCGCCCTGGTGGGTCTGGCTTTTGTGCTGTCCGAAAACAGGAAAGCCATCAGCTGGCGCACGGTGACGACCGCCTTTGGTCTGCAGGCGCTTTTTGGCGCCTTTGTTTTGCACACGTCTTCTGGGTCTGCCCTGCTGGCATCCGTGTCTTCAGGGGTGCAGCACGTGCTCGACTACGGTAAGGATGGGTCTGAGTTTCTTTTCGGTGACCTTGCCGGATTCAAGCTGGGTTTCGTTTTTGCGATTCATGTTCTTCCGGTCATTATTTTCTTTTCTTCTTTGGTTGCCGTGCTCTATCACCTTGGCCTCATGCAGAAAATTATTGCCGTTATTGGCGGTGGGCTGCACAGATTACTGGGTGTCAGTCGTACGGAGGCCATGTCTGCCACAGCCAATATTTTTATGGGTCAGTCCGAGGCGCCTTTGGTGGTGCGCCCCTATATCAGCGGTATGACGCGGTCCCAGTTGTTTGCGGTCATGGCCGGTGGTCTGGCTTCAGTGTCCGGTGCTGTTCTGGCTGGCTATGCGGCTCTTGGTGTCGAGCTCAAGTACCTGATTGCAGCCAGTTTTATGGCAGCTCCAGGTGGTCTGTTGATGGCCAAGATCATAGTTCCCGAGACAGAAAGCGACAAAATCAGTGACGGCGCCATGGTCACGACAGGTGAGGAGGAAAAGGCCGCCAACGTCATAGATGCGGCGGCCGCAGGTGCTTCCAGCGGACTGCGGCTGGCGGCTAATGTGGGTGCCATGCTGCTGGCTTTCATTGCTCTGATTGCCCTGCTCAACGGAGCAATGGCGGGATTGAGCAGTCTGGTCGGTGCTGAAGGCGTGACGCTGCAGAAAATCCTTGGCTATATCTTCTCTCCCGTCGCGTTTTTGCTTGGCATACCTGCCGGAGAAATACTCCAGGTAGGCGGTCTGATCGGTGAGAAGCTGGTTCTCAATGAATTTATTGCCTACGTTGGTTTTTCTGAAATCAAGGAGACTCTCTCGCCTCATACGCAAGTGATTGTCAGCTTTGCCTTGTGTGGTTTTGCCAACTTTGCCTCCATTGCTATTCTTCTGGGCGGTTTGGGAGGCATGGCTCCTGATCGTCGCTCTGACATAGCGCGGATGGGGATGAAGGCTGTTGCCGCAGGTTCCTTGTCCAATCTGATGAGTGCAGCCTTGGCTGGTTTTTTCCTGTCCATGTAGGTTGCCATGCTCGCATGCTGCTGAGTGAGAAGTAGAAAGTTTCAGTGCCTCGGGATTCGGGCAACAGGCTGTATTGGCTGGTGTGTTGATCTGGAGGTCTGGATCTGGTGTTGGTCCCATCATTTGCATTCAGCGGCGGAGCACTGAAGCCGGAGGCCAGCTTTCCTTCACGAAAGCTGGCTTTGGGAATTTTTCTCGGGGGAGGTGCGGGCTGAACCTCAATAGCAGAGGCTGTCCGGTCGTTTTCAGGATTTCTCGCGCTTTTGCCGTTGACTCAGATGCCGAAAGGCCTTATAGTTGCGCTCCGTTGGTAGGGCGTCCGTAGCTCAGCTGGATAGAGTACCTGGCTACGAACCAGGCGGTCGGAGGTTCGAATCCTCCCGGACGCGCCACATCAACTTTCTTGTCATATCTCCTGTTATATCCCTGTCATTTCTTTCTAGCGACCGCTGTCGTCGATTGTCGTTGTTTTGGTCAAAAAACCCCGTCACTAGTGGCTAAACGAGCAAAATAAGGCTTCCCCTATAGTTTTCGTGTGTTGGTGTTTCTGTGCATTGCCGTCAGGTAACCTTGGTTATTGGTGGCGTTGTTTGGCGGTATATTCTGACTGCATAGATCTGTTTACCGCCAAAGGGGAAACCGTAGAAATGCTGACTGGCGTCGATCTATGCGACTGTGCATGCATTGTTCGGCAATGCGGCTCTTCACTGGATGTTTGGGCTGTGACAAAATCGGGCCTCTGTTTCCCGGGGGGCAGTCTGTTCATGTCGGTCGTCACTTCTGCAGCCATCACTTTGGCTCTCTACGGCAGCAGTGTGCTGCAGCTATGGAGGCGGTTGCGCCTTCCCTCGATCTCCGGGTGTCGCATTCAGCTGCTGACGGCGGCGGGTGTGCTGGCGCAGGGCTGGAACTGCTTTTGGCTGATCAACACCAGTGCGGGAATCGATCTTAATCTGTTTGCGTTGGCCTCCCTGTGTTCCTGGGCTTTGGTGCTGATGGTGCTGCTCGGTAGCCTGCGCCGCCCTGTTCATAACCTGCTGTTTGTTGTGCTGCCGCTGGGGATGATGGCGACGGCAGCTGCGACCTGGCTGCGTTTGCCTGCGGCCATACTGCCGAACTATTCTGCGGCCATGCTCATTCATGTGATTCTGTCGATTCTGGCTTGCAGTCTGCTGACGGCTGCGGCTATCCAGTCGTTGCTGCTGGCCTGCCAGGAGCGGGTTCTCAAGCGGCGTCAGGCGCCGGGGCTTTTGGTTCGCGCTCTCCCTCCCCTGCAGACCATGGAAAAGTTGTTGTTCGAGTTTCTCTGGGTTGGGCTTTTTCTGCTATCTGTGGGACTGGTCAGTGGGCTGTTTTGTCTTCAGGATATTTTCGCTCGCCATCTTGTTCACAAGACGCTTCTGGCGTTGTTGTCCTGGATGCTGTTTGCCATCTTGCTGACGGGACGTCTGCTGGCAGGCTGGCGTGGGCGTACGGCGATTCGCTGGACCCTTGGCGGTTTTGCGCTCCTGATGCTGGCTTTCTTCGGTAGCAAACTGACCCTGAACTTTGTTTACACCTGACAGCGCTGCCCCTGTGCAGGTGGGGGGCGTGTTTGTGACTTATGGGAAAGGTGGCATTTGTGTTCCCATTGGTGACAGCCAGGTTCAGACGGGGTTACGCAGCTGATCCACAGAGTTGCGAGGGGCGGCGAGCCGGTCCGCCCATCAGCCGACAGCTTGATGATATCCAGGTGTTCAAGCTTTCGGGCTCCTGAGACTGCTTGTCAATGCGCTTCCTTCGCCCGGCATGTTCAAGCGGCCCATAATGGCACGAGCCCGGACTGGATCCGGATATAGCGTCGGCCTCCAGCTGTGCAGACAAAGCCTGTCACGCGACTTTCACCTGTTGCAGGTCAGAATCCAGATTCCAGAAGCCGGAACAGATGTTGCCGAGCAGCCTTGCTTTCAGGCTTGCGCTCCGGGCTTTTCATCACCTGTCCCCATGCGCGACTGGAATCCATCCCCTGGGGCGCGTGCGGGTGCACGGCTTCAGTCTGTGGTTTTTTTCTCTCGTCGCAGAACCCGGATATTCTCTGGCTCCAGATGTTCTACAACCTGTGGCGAATGGGTGCTTAAAATGAACTGACAATTTTTGAATGTTGTTGTCAGCTTCTCAATCACCATGCGCTGCCAGCCTGGGTGCAGGTGTAAGTCCACTTCATCAATCAACACGACACCGCCACCATCGAGCCTGTTCTCCAGAGTGGGATTGGCAATCGCAAGACGGCGGGCAAGGTCGCCTACCAGCGCCAACAGAGATTTTTCACCATCAGACAAGTGTTGTACGTTCAGTTCGCAGCCCTCTTTGCTGACTGTCATTCGTAACGGGTGGCGGCGAATGCGGAGGTTGTTGCAGTCTTCCATGAATTCACTGATGGCATTACGGACCGTTTCCAACAGCGGATCAAGGTATTGAGCATTATCCCGACGGTACTCATTCTCCAGGTCTTCCTGACGACAGAACCATTTAAAGAAGCCATCAAACTCACTGCTGGTATTGTCCAGAGCCTGGCAATAAGCATCTATGGGCTTGTATTCCAGAGAGTCGTGCACACGCATGGGGGAGGTCACCAGGGCGCGGCGAACGTTGTAATAGACGGCCAGCGGTAAATTGATCGGCTTTTCCGCCAACTGTTCAGCCAGGGATTGTGTCAGCGCATTCAGGCGGTCCGGCTCCGACTTCAGATCACTTTTACTTGTGCCCGTGCGGTTTTTGACAATGCCCCACACCAGCGGACTGTCCTGATGACAAACCCCGATATGGGCCTGCAACCATTGTTCATCACAGGAAATATCATCATCTGTAAACTGCCGGGCTTTATGGGCGTCGCCTTTGACGCGCTCAGTAAAGCTGGACAACATAATTGCCATACACTCCAGCACAGCGGATTTCCCTGAACCATTGACGCCCACCAGCACCTGAATATTGCTCTTGGTATTAAAGTCCAGTCGCAGTTCCCGGATGCCCCGGAAGTTTTCGACTTTCACCCATTTGATATGCAGAGATAGCCCGTTTTGGCCAGCCTCGGCGGGCTGTTTTTTTTTCTTCATTATTCTGATCACTCTTTTGTTCAAGAGTTAAATGACAATGGTTAAGTCAACCCCTGCCACACGCCTTGAGCCAGGGCGCAGAGGCAACATTCTTGCCCTGGTCCTTCTGCCAGTGAACATTTGGCTTGGCTTGAGCGGACAGCTGTGCCTTTTGGCCCGGATTGCAGCAGAGCAAAAGGGAGAAGACAGTGAGGCGAGTGCTGTCGTTGAGGTCGGGGGGCAGCCGATGGATGTTGGTGCTGGAGGTTCCCGGCAGTGCGCAGCTTTCGACAAGGGCGTTGTGCCTGGCTTCCAGATTGTGGGCAGCATGCAGGTGGATATTGGCGCCTGACGAGTATTCTCATGGGATAGGTTTGTCACTCGCTTCCGGTGCGGTGCCTGCTGCTCCTTCAGGTCGAAATCAAGCACCCACTTTCAGAGGTTGAAACTGCCGGAAGGGCCGAGCCTGTGAGTTCGCTGACATCCCGGTGGCGACGATTCTTCAGCCACCAGAGAGCACTTGATGACCTTCAGGACGCTGGTTGTGAACCAGATGAAACCAAGCGGATTGTACCGAAAGACAGGGGGCAAGTCTTCTTGTGTCGAGGATTGCAATCTGCTCTTTTGACGGGGCATCCAATAAGGGCCAGTCCTGTCAGTCAGCGTTGATAACAGCTACTTTCAGCGTCGTCAGGCAAGTTGCGGCAAGCCGGGACTGCTGGCAGGTTGGTGCCTGCGGTGATTCAGGGAACCTTGGCGGCTTTGCGCTTCTGATGCTGCCTTTCTTCGGTAGCAAGCTGCCCCTGAACTTTGCTTGCACTGGAAGGTGCCGCCCCTGCTCGGGCGGGGCAGGCCTGGAGAGTTTGGATGCTGTTCGTTTTTCAAGAAGGTGACTGCTGCCCTTGAGCCAGTGCGGCAGCGGTCTCAATATGGATTTTTCTGTCGCACAAGATACCGGTGGTAGACAGCCGCCGGCGCGGTGCCCGCCTTCATCCGCTCGTGCCGGGCGGCAAGGGCGGAGGCGGGCCGGATGTCCGGTCTCTCAGACCGCAGCCCCCATACCAAAGATCGGAAGATACATGGCGACGACCAGACCTCCCACCAGCGTGCCCAGCACCACCATGATCAGGGGTTCCATCAGACTGCTCATGTTGTCGACTATCCCATCGACCTCCTCTTCGTGCAGGCTGGCCACCCTGTCCAGCATCTCGTCGAGTAAGCCGGACTCTTCGCCTATGGCCACCATCTGTACATCCATGGAGGGAAAAACACCCGTTTCACGCATGGCCGTTTGCAACCGCTGGCCGCCGGAAATGCTGGCCTTGATGCTGGTGGTAGCCTGGCGGAAGACAGCATTACCCGCTGCACCTGCAACAGAATCCAGGGCTTCCACCAAGGGAACACCCGCAGAAAATGTCGTGGACAGGGTGCGAGAAAAGCGCGCTATGGATGAGCGTTCTATCACACGTCCAATAATGGGAATTTTCAGGAGTAGCTGGTCTCTTTTGTCCCGGGCGCGCGACGATGTCTGCAGCAGTTTCTTCAGACCATACAGGCCTGCCACCACTGCCCCCAGCAGCATGGCCCAGGACTCTTGCATGAATTCCGACATGCCTATGACCAGCTGGGTAAAGGCGGGTAGCTCTGCATCAAAATTGGCAAAGACCTGCTCGAATTGTGGCACCACCTTGACAAGAAGAATGCCCGACACAACCAGGGCAACAAGGACAATCGCAATAGGATAGGTCATGGCCTTCCTGATTTTGCTTTTCAGCAATTCCGTCTTTTCCTTGTAGGTGGCCACGCGATCAAAAAGAGTGTCCAGAGCGCCGGATTGTTCGCCTACCTGAATCAGGTTGCAGTAGAGCGGATCAAAGTGCCGGGGATGTCTGCTCAGCGCCTCGGCCAGGGTCGTGCCTCCGGCAACGTCGCTTCTCACCTCCATGATGAGACTTTTCATGGCCGGCTTGTCCAGACCCTCAATCGTAATATCAAACCCCTGTAAAACGGGAACCCCGGCTTTGATCATGGTCGCCATCTGGCGGGTGAACAGGGTAATGTCGGCAGGCTTGACTGTGCTGCCCCCGGTCAGTGACAGCCCCTTTTTACGGACTTTGGTGGCCTTGATGCCCCTCTTGCGCAGATCCGAGCGAACAACCGCTACTGAAGCGCCACTGGTCTCCCCTTTGAGAAGACGGCCACTCCCATCCCGGCCCTCCCACAAAAAACGGGTCGCTCTGTCTTTCCTTTTTGTTGGCATGTCCTGGCATCCCTGCTCGTTCCTGACTGTCAGGGAGCTTCCATGCCCCTGACCCTGGTGCTTGCTTTTTTCTTCAACTGTCAGTCTAAGCAGGAACTGACATGGCCGTCTACACAGAAGCGTTTTCGATCCTTGAGGCGCAAGGCCGTCAACTGACCGCCCCAGACGCAGCCTGTGTCCAGCGCCTCGTAGCCCGGCTGCCGGGTCTTGCCCCGCAGAGCCGCCCAGTGCCCAAACAGGACAGTCAAAGGCTCGCGGCGCCGGTGTTCGTGCACAAACCAGGGCGCGAACCCGGGCGGAGGACTGCGTTTTTTGTGGGCAAATTCCAGCTCACCATTCGCCGTGCAAAAACGCATGCGGGTGAAGTAGTCTGCCGTCGTGTTCAAGTGCCGGTTGCCTTTTGTGTCAGAGTACAGGTCACGAAAAAAATCCGGGGCGTCCGGACTCCTGATCACAGCTTCCAGTTCGCGTGCCCGGGCCAGGATCGTTTCTTCATCCCACTGGGGGGGGACACCGGCATGTACCATCAGGCAGGCTTTCTTGCGGCTCAGGTGAACCAGCGGGCGCTGCCTGAGCCAGTCCACCAGTTCATCCCGGTCCGGTGCGGCCAGCAGCGCGTCCAGCGTATCGCCACGTCGGCTGTCGCGAACACCCAGCGCCACCGCGAGAAAATGCAGGTCGTGATTGCCCAGCACAACAATACAGCGTTTGCCCAGCTGTCTGAGGTAGCGCAGCGTGGCCAAAGACTCGGGGCCGCGGTTTATGGTGTCACCAGCTACCCACAGCCGGTCTTTCGTCTCATCGAAGTCAAGCGAATCGAGAAGTTCGCGCAGGATGCTGTAGCATCCCTGAATGTCCCCCACAGCGTAGGTTGTCATGGGTTCAACTCCGGCTGGCCAGATAGTCAGCAAGCCTGACAAAGGCTGCCATTGAAACCTGCTCCGGGCGCAGACCGGGGTCTATGTCCAGCTGTCCCAGCTCGTCACGGTCGAGCAGGCTTTTGAGTCCATTGCGCAGAGTTTTGCGGCGCGCCGAGAAAGCCGCCTGTACTACGCGCTCCAGCCAGGCAAGATCCTTGCAGGGGACCGGAGGGCGTTGGTGCGGTACCAGACGTACAAAAGCAGAATCCACGCGCGGCACAGGAGAAAACGCCGAAGGGGGAACACCAAAGAGAGGAATAACATGGCAGTGGTACTGGATCATGATGCCCAGGCGTCCATAGTGGCGCTCGCCTACGCCCGCTGTCATGCGGTCCACGACCTCTTTTTGCAGCATGAAGTGCATATCTTTGACAGGGGCAGTGCACTCAATCAGGTGAAACAGCAAGGGAACGGAAATGTTATAGGGTAGATTGCCGACGATACGCAGCGGTTGGCCCGGCCGTGCCAGACGCGAAAAGTCAAAGGTCAGGGCATCGCCCTGGTGTATTTGAACCGCGTTGCCCAGACCAAACTGCATCTGAAGCCGGGGAATCAGGTCGCGGTCGAGTTCTACAAGGTCCAGGTGGCCAGCCCGGGCTTGCAGTGCTCCGGTCAGAGCCCCCTGTCCCGGTCCTATTTCGACAACAGCGTCTTCCGCTTGCACCTGCAGTGCATGGATAATGCGGCTGATGATGTTCTTGTCTCGCAGGAAGTTTTGTCCAAAACGTTTGCGCGCCTTGTGAGACAGTATTGGCGGCTGGCACTGTTCGGTCATCATGATGTCCTGGCCTTGATTTCAACATAGGCTTCATCCCGTAGCTGACGCAGCCACACCTGCAACGACTCTTCAAACTTGCGCTGGCCTATCAGCTCCCGGATCTGCGAAGTCCGCACCTGCTCGCTGATGTCTTGATCACGATGCTCAAGCACCTGGAGAATATGCCAGCCGTACTGGCTTTCGAAGGGTTTTGTCAGCGCAGTGTCGGCCTGGCTTCTGAGCTTGTCGCGGAAGGCTGGCACCATGGTGTCCGGTCGAACCCAGCCGAGCTCTCCTCCTCTGGATGCCGATCCCGGATCATCCGAGTAGGCTTTGGCCAGTTCGGCGAAGCTGGCACCTTTGCCCAGCCGCTTGTAAAGATTGGTGGCCAGTTCCTGTGCTTCTGCACTGCTGCGCAGCTCATTGGGTTTTATCAGAATGTGGCGTGCCCGCACCTGCTTTTCAAACGTCTTTTCCTGGCCGCGGGCGGCTGTCAGCTTGATGATGTGAAAACCGCTGGGACTCAGCAGCGGCTGACTGACCTCTCCGACCTTCATCTTTTCCACCTTGTTGGCAAACAGGCTGGGCAGTTGATCCAGTTTGCGCCAGCCCAGGTCACCGCCTTCCAGCGCATGCTCTCCCTGGGAAAGCGACACCGCCAGACTGGAAAAGCTTTCCCCTTTCGTCAGGCGCTCGAGCAGGCTCTGTGCCCGCTTTCTGGCTTCGGCAATCTGCTGCGGGGAGGCGCCGTCTGGTAAAGACACCAGAATGTGTCCCAGCCGATACTCCTGGGTCTGCAGCTGGTGGCTGCGCCATTGCGCTGAGTTGCGGTAGTTCTCAATTTCCCGGTCTGTCACCTGTATCCGTTCCATGACCTTGCGGCGACGGACCCGGTTGATCAACAGCTCCCGGCGTACTTGCTCACGCGCCTGCGGATAGGTCAAGCCGTCTTCACGCAGCACCCGGTAAAAGGCTTCCCGGGTCATGCCATTGCGGCTGGCCAGGTCGTCTACAGCCTCATTCAATGCCTGGTCATCAATGCTGGCTCCCATCCTGCGCGCTATCTGAAGCTGCAGGTTTTCCATGATCATGCGCTCAAGGACCTGTGCACGTAGCACATCCGTGCCTGGCAGTTGCTCAATGTTCCCTTTTTGTTGCAGCTTGTTGCGAATGTAGCCCAGTCGAGAGACAAGCTCGCTTTCCATGATGATGTCATCATTGACGACAGCTGCCACGCGATCCAGAGGCTCAACAAGCGCATATACAGGCGTCAGTGTGATGAGGGTCATCATCAGCGACAATGCCGCTTTCAGGGCCGGGGCTCGCATGTTTTTCATAAAGCTTTCCTGTGTTGGAGATCAATAGCGGGTCGGTAGCGGCGGTTCATCCTGACGATTGTCATAGCCATGCACCTTTCTCAGAACGGAGGAAGTCCGGGCACTGCCTCTCTTGCCCCGGGGTTTCTTGTAGCCGCTTATGCCTTGCAGGAGAGAGTCGAGTGGACCGCCGCCTGTCATACGGCCCAGCCCCTTGAGGACGACCTCGAGAAACAGGCCACGATCCACCCTGGCCCGGTCAACAGGGATGTCCGGATCTCTCCAGCCTCGATACAGCAAGCGAATCATATAACAGCAGGCGTCTCTTTCAATTCCCAGGATCTTTTCCGTGTAGCGCTTGTGGGTCAGGTCGTAGGTATGGCGCCCCATGACACGCCAGCGCAGCGACACTGGCCATACCAGATTGGTGTCCAGGGTTTCGAGGCGGTTGCTGGCAAGGTTGCTGGCGGTCGTTGAGCCCGGTGGCCCCTCTTCCCTGTAGTGGTATCCCAGTTTGACAAGACTGTCTTGTATGGGCTGGTAATGCAGCCCCAGCCTGTATTCCAGATTCCTGTCTGTATGGGTGTTGAAGATCCAGTCCTGACTCAGCTCCAGCTGTGGTGTGGGTCTCCAGACCGCCTGGGTGACCAGCGGCGACAGGGTTTCCTGACTGGTGCGGTCGGTCAGGAAGACACGGGGCGGCGTGAAGTACAGAATCCGTCCTATGCCAAAACGCAAACGCTCCCGGCCAGAGGCCTCCAGCACGCGACTGACCATTCCCAGTGACAGTTGATTGGCATCTCCCAGACGATCTGAATCCGAAAAGCGGTCATCGGCCCAGAGGCTGTTGTAGGTGAACGGCGACTCGGCTGTGGTGAAGGCCGGGTTGAACCTTTGATTTGCGCGCCTGGGGGTGTACAGGTACCGCCAGCGGGGCTCCAGTGTCCAGGTGCCTTGCTGCTGTGCCAGTTGCAGCGGGCGCTCCAGGAACAGGCCCGAGTCCAGGTACAGGCTTGGAGCACTGGTGGCGGGGCGCAGGGCCTGATCGGGTGAGTCTGCGCTGTCGATGTAGCTCTGATCCAGGCCGGTGAGCCTATAGCCGGTTGCGCGCAGCCGGATGCCAGGTTCCAGAAAACCGTAGCGCCTTTCAAGACGGTATCTGGTACGGATGTCGGCTTTCATGCGTCCGCCGTTGGCGTTGCCTATGCCAGAACCAGGTCCCCAGATCGGCTCGGAAATGTCCAGGGCCGCATCGGTTTGCCGATGCCCCCTGTACTGCCAGTTGGTGTCTCTCTGAAAGGAGGTGTAAGCGAGTCTGTAGTCCAGCATCAGGGGGTTGGTACCTGTGCGCCAGCTGCCATTGAGGGCCATGTCAATGTTCCGGCTGTAGATGGCATCTTCATACTGATTGAGGTTTTCCAGATGCTGGGTTCCCAGCATCAACGTCCACTGGTGGTCTCCTGGACCTTGGCTGCGCCGGGTAATATAGGTTTCCCGGTGGGTGGGAGCGGTCGGTTGTCTGCTTCCCTGGCCCAGATCCAGAAAATAGTCCTTGTCGCTGGTGTGCGTATACCGGACCTTCCAGTCCCACTCTTCTCCCAGCTTCTGATCATGTTTCCAGTCCACAAACCAGCGCTGTTGATCGTAGTGTCGGTTGCCCTTCCTGAGCTGGTCGGGCGTGGAGACTTCCCCTTCCACTTCGCCCTGTGCCGCAAGGGTAAGATAGCGGAAATTGCCGTTCAGGGATCCCCCGCGCTGGCTCATGAATCGAGGTGAGACAGTGGCATCCATATTGGGCGCTATGTTCCAGTACAGCGGTTGCGTGTAGTCCAGGCCATTACTGGTTTCATCGAGACTGAACGCCAGGCGGGGTGCCAGCAGCCCGGACCGGCGTCGGTCATCCAGCGGGAAACTGATCCAGGGCGTGTAGAGAACGGGTAGCCCTGCCAGTTTCAGGACACCGTGGTGCGCGGTCCCCAGTCCGGTCGCAGGGTTGAGCCTGACGCGCTGTCCTTCCAGTTGCCAGGCACAAAAATCCGCCGGGGGGCAGCGCGTGTAGGTGGCCTGTCGCAGGTGGATGACACCATTGGCGTCATGTTGTATAAAGGCCGCCTGTCCCCGGAGGCCGTTCTGGTGCAGAAGGTAGCGGGCGTCGACAATCGTGGTGGTTCCCGTCTGGGTGTTGGTGTGCATTTCCTCGCCCACCAGCAGTCGGCCAGGCTCCCGGAGACTGGCGTGCCCCTTGACGTCTATCTGGTCGCCGTTATGGTACCGGGCTGTGTCGCCGGTTATCTGCCGGTAGCCTTGCCGTACAACGACATGCCCTGTCAGCTCGCCCTCTTGTGTTCCTTCAGAGGCAAGGCTGTCTGCCTCCATGAAAACTTGTGCTTTGTCAGGATCACCGGAAAAGTCGGCGCCTGGACGCAAGGGCTCAAGATAGCGGCCTTCACAGAGCAGCTCGCTGCGTGTCCCGGCCTTGCCAGCTGGCAGTGATGACAAGGGTGTCCAGTCCATAGTGGTAAACGCTGTATCAGTGGCAGGCGCTGTATCAGAGTCAAAGACTGTGCCCTGGTCGGCTTGTACAGCGGCAATTCCAGTCAGAAGTATTGCGGAGCCTACTGTTCGAATAAGGCGATGCATGGAGGAGAGGCGTTTTCTTAAGGGCAGCAATCCGACAGTCTCCGGGGTGGTCGGGACAGGCGATGCCGGACAAAGGAACGCCGGCTCTTCGGGTGGAAGTACAGCTCCGGACGGAAAACAGGGCAGCAACACAGGATCTCTTGTGAAACCGCAGCTGACACACAGGCGCTCTTGTGAACCTGTGGCTGTTGCCCGGAGGCGAAGCACTATACCATGATTCGCACTGACGACCAGCAGCAGCTGTGCCGGGAGCTGTGCTTGTCGTGTGGAACACAGAAGATGGGGTCCCAAATGCGGCAGCGGGAACCGGACAGGGTTCTTCCTGGCGAACAGAAACAGGCTGCCAGACCCGATTTTTATCTCCGTTTTCTTCTTGCGGACAGCCAGGGGTTGGCCAGGCAGTGCAGGGCCGGGCGACACCTGTCCGGCGAGCCTGATTCTTGCCCTGCGCGACCAGAGTAGAGAATGACTTTCCCAATTGAACGCGCTGCTGTCCGTATGACAGAGCTGGAAAGCTGGCTGCATGAGCAGCTGGCCCGCGCTACCGGCCAAAAAAGCAATTTTCAGCGGCGCAGTCTGCCAGCTGACGCCAGCCACAGACGTTACTTCCGGCTGCATACAGATCAGGGACAGCGTTTCATTGCTGTGGACTGGCCGCCGGAATATGGAGATTGCGGGGCTTTCGCTGCTATTGGCAGCAGCTGGCGTGAGCAGGGGGTGTACACGCCGGCGATTTATGCTGTCGACAGCTTGCGGGGCTTTATGCTGCTGGAAGATCTGGGTGCAAAGCTTTTGTATGAGTCGCTTGCCGAACAGGCGCTCAGCTGGAATACTTCCGCAGCGCGGCGAGCGCATTTTGAGCCCTATGGCAAGGCGTTGGGTGTCTTGCAGACCATACAGGGGCTGCGGGAGGCGGAAAGCTACCGGCGGCCGTTGTACGATCGTTCGATTTTGCACCGGGAAATCAGCCTGTTTACGCAGTGGTGTGCTGCGGGTCTTCTGCAATTGAAAGTACCGGCACCTGTGCAGTCATTGCTGGACGCCTTTTTTGATCAGGCGATCGCTTCGGCACTGGAGCAGCCTCAGGTTCCTGTACACAGGGACTTTCACTCCCGGAATCTTCTGCTCCCTGGCGCAGCTGACGAGCTGGGGGTTATTGATTTCCAGGATACAGTGACGGGGCCGGTGACCTACGACATTGTTTCCTTGTTGCGGGACTCTTATCTGGACTGGCCTCAGGGTTTGGTGTACCAATGGCTGGACGGCTTTGCTGCCCATTCGCCGCATTTGCAGGGCGTGTCATCGGCACAGCTGCATCGGTGGTTCGACTGGATGGGGCTGCAGAGGCACTTCAAGGTACTGGGGATTTTCTCGCGACTCCATGTCCGCGATAACCGGAGTGAGTATCTGCAATATTTACCCCGTACATTTGCTTACATTCAGCATGTGTGCAGGGTCTACCCTGAACTGGATGATCTGCACGGCTGGTTGGAGAGTGTTTTGCTTCCGTGCTTCGAACAACAGCCTTGGTGGTGCGATTTCAGTTTGCACAACACCATCAGCTCTCTGCGGGGTGACCTCTTGTGACAAACACAGCCATGATTCTGGCGGCAGGCCTGGGCAAACGCATGCTGCCTTTGACAGCCCAAACGCCCAAAGGCTTGCTGGATGTGGCAGGCAAGCCGCTTATTGTCTGGCATATTGAACGGCTGGTGCGCCATGGCTGTCGCAGGATTGTGATCAACAGAAATGAGCAGCTGGGGGCGAAGCTGGAACAGGCCGTTGGCACGGGCGAAAACTGGGGTGTTGAGGTTCTCTGGTCCCGGGAAGAACAGCTGCTGGAAACAGGAGGAGGCCTGTTGCAGGCGCTGCCTCTGATCGGGGATGACCCCTTTCTGGTGGTCAATGCTGATGTTTTCACGACCTTTGATTTCAGTCGCCTGGCGCTGACGAGAAATTGCCAGGCTTGCCTGGTATTGGTGCCCAACCCGGGTCATAACCCGGAGGGAGACTTCTGCCTTCAGGGTGCCAGTGTTTCCACGCAAGCCAGCCCCCGGCTGACTTTCGCCGGAGTCAGTTTGCTGGACCCCTCATTATTCGCTGGCCTCAAGCCTGGGCCTTTTCCCCTGGCGGTTCTATTGCGCAAGGCTGCCGCCTGCGGCCGTGTCACCGGAATTTTTCATGAGGGCTACTGGATCGATGTGGGCACACCAGAACGTCTGCAACAGGTAACCTGCGATCTGAGAGAGGGTCGGGGAGGGGTTCCTGAAAGTGCCCGGCAACAAAGTCTTTCCTCTCATCACCCCGCATAGTCCAGGAGACAACGGAACCCTATGTTGCTTCGAATCCTCTTGTACAGCCTTGTTGGCATGCTGTTTGGCGGTCCGATTGCGGCTGTTACGGGTGCTCTTGTGGGCATCTGGCTGGACAAAAACATACACGGGCTGCGCAACCGTCGCTGGCAGAGCCAAGCTTATCAGCAGAGGATACAGACAGCATTTTTCGAGGCGGCTTTTCTCGTTATGGGGCGGTTGGCGAAGGCAGATGGCCGGGTCAATGAAGAAGAAATCCAGATGGCTACCAGTCTGATGCACGAAATGCAGCTGGGTCCTGGGCAGCGTAAGCAGGCTATTGTCCTGTTTAACAAGGGAAAAGAGGGTGCCTCCATCATGGAAGCACTGATGAATTTCCGTCAGCATGCAGACGCTGCTCTTGTCCAGATGTTTCTTGAGGTGCAAGTGCAGGCATGCTGGGCTGATGGCGAGGCAACGGCGGCTGAGATGAGTGTGCTCTATGAAATCTGTCGCCATCTGGGCGTCAGTCGCATGGACTTTCAGCGCTTGCAGCAGCGTGTTCGGGCGCAGCGCGCCTTTCACAGCCAGGATCGGGAATACAGTGGTTTTCAGGGCAACAGGCAGCACAGAAGGCCCGGGGCCGGCCAGCTGGATGAAGCCTATGCCACTCTGGGCGTGGCGCGTGGCGCCAGCCCCCAGGAAATCAAAAAAGCTTGGCGCAGGCGCATGAGCGAGCATCACCCCGACAAGCTGGTTTCCAAGGGATTGCCCGAGGAAATGATGCAGATGGCGAAGCGCAAAACACAGGAAATACAGGCAGCCTATGATCTGATTCGTCAGCAGGGCAAAGGCTGAGCCGGTGATTCGGCAGTGGTCCGTGTGGTGACCCGGTGCGCTGTGAGATGGACTGGCCGATGAGCAGCCAGCGGCGGTTTCTCTGTGGTGAGAATTTTGCTGGGAATCGCGATGAGCTGATGAGCTATCGTTGCGTCCAGTTTTGTGCGGCAGGACGCCCTTCCCCGGGCCGATGCCCGGGGCTGTTCTGGCGCAGGAGTCTTGTCTGCGTCGCTTTCAGGAGCGCCCGGGGGCGGCGCACTGGCCGCCTCTGCCTGGCAAACCGCCTTCACCCGTTGTGACTGTCAGTCGACTCTGGCTTGTCCCTTTCTTTTGTCCGGGCGTGTTTTGTCCATCCGGGGATAGTGCGCTGTCGGCTCCGGCCTATTGCCAGGCTTCCTTCAGGAACTGAGGCCGTGATGGTGGAGCCGGCGCCCACACAGGCTCCCTTGCCCACAGAAACGGGGGCTACCAGTGCGGTGTTTGAGCCTATGAAAGCCTCGTCTGCTATAGATGTCGGGTGCTTCTGGACGCCATCGTAGTTACAGGTGATAGTCCCTGCTCCTATGTTGACCTGGCTGCCGAGGGTGCTGTTCCCGATGTAGCTCAGGTGATTCACCTTGCTATTGGTGCCGATGGATGACTGTTTTGTTTCGACGAAATTGCCCACCCTGACGCCTGAAGCCAAACAGGTTTCCGGCCTGAGGCGTGCGAAGGGACCTACAGAGCAGTCCGTCCCGATCTGACTGTCTTCAATCACCGAGTAAGAGCGCACTTGTGTGCCGCGCCCGATTGAGCTGTTACGGATATGGCAGCCGGGTCCTATCTCCACACCATCGCCCAGGGTGACATGACCTTCAAACAGGCAGTTGATGTCGATGAAAACATCGCGTCCTGTGTCCAGCTGACCACGGATGTCTATGCGTGCCGGGTCCATCAGGGTCACACCCGCGTCGGTGAGTTCTGCGGCACGCTGCTGCTGGACCATGCGTTCCAGTCTGGCCTGCTGGGCCCGGCTGTTGACGCCCTGGACTTCCCAGGCGTGACGCGGGTGTACGCTGACAATGTCTGTGCCCTCTTCGGCAGCGAGGGCGACTATGTCTGTCAGGTAGTACTCTTCCTGGACATTGTCGGCACGAAGCCGGGTAAGCCAGTGCGACAGGCGCTGAGCGGGAATCGCCATTATGCCGGTGTTGATTTCGGTGATGGCCCGCTGCTGCGGTGAGGCATCCCGGTCTTCGACTATGGCGGTGATGCGGTTGTTGTCATCCCTGATAATGCGGCCGTATCCACTGGGTTCAGGGCTGTTGAGTGTCAGCAGTGCCAGGCAAGAGTCGTTGCAGGCGTCGACCAGTGATTGCAGTGTTTCCACCCGGGTCATAGGCACGTCCCCGTAGAGCACCAGTACTGTACCGGCTTTTTCACAGGCCGGTGCTGCTTGCATGAGGGCGTGCCCGGTGCCGAGCTGTTGAGCCTGCTCGAACCAGCGGACAGTATATTGATTGCACTTTTCACGAACCAAGGCCCCATCCTTGCCAACCACCACGTACAAAGGCGTTTGCCCGGGGAGCAGTTGCGTCGCACTGTCCATGACATGGGTCAGCATGGGGCGACCTGCGAGGGGATGCAGCACTTTGGGTAAGGATGATTGCATGCGGCTGCCCCGGCCCGCAGCCAGGATAACGATGCTTATGCTCATTTGGGTTTTCAGGTCCTTGTCTGGAATCGGTTGAGGGACGCTGTCCGGCAACGGCTCCCGCAGTGAGGGCTGGTCTGGTTCGAGACGCTCCCGTCTCAATGAGTAAAACAGTCCTGGTATTCATCGGCGTGAAGGATGGTTCCCTTCGATAAAAATCCGCCTGACAACCGGAACGGCCAGCTGGCTTGCCCCGCCCTCGCAGGGCATCGCATCTCTGGATGGCTTCCATGACAGGGCAGCCGTGTCGTCTGTTGTCTCCGGCTGTGCCTTGTCGGCAACTAGCGGTTATCCTGCGGCCTGCTTGTGTTCCTGGAGGCCTGCGGGACGCTTGTTTCTTTTGCCTCTGGCAGCTGACGCACCAGGCAGCCATGGATAGTCGTTGCCAGTTGCCGCAAAAACTGGGGGTAGGCATCCGGTCCGGGGGCGATGTCTCCGGCCAGGGGATCTATGACATCACGGCCGACATGATCCAGGTTTGCAAGCAGGGTTTGCAGGTGATCTGCGGGCATGCCAGGTTCGTGGAACACACATGTTCTTCCTGCTTTTTTCAGGGCTTGGCGCAGCTCGGACCGGTGTTTTGCACCCATCTGGTTTTCCGGACTCTTGACGAAAGAGTCAATGACGTTCAGTTGGTAGTGGTGAATGAAGTAGTTCCAGGCGTCATGAAAAACAAAAAAACCGCGTTCTTTGACGGGCTCCAGCAAGTGTTTATTTTCTGCATCGACGGCGTTGACCTTGCGGACAAAGTCCTCATGGTTTTTCCTGTAGATGGCGGCATTGTCTGCGTCTGCCTCGCTCAGGACCTGTTGCATGACATTGGCAATGGCTATGGCGTTGTCCGGAGCCAGCCAGATGTGAGGGTCATTTTCGGTTGGATGAACGTGGTCGCTCTTTGTAAGGTTCAGGAAGCGCAGGACCTGTTGCATGACATTGGCTGTGGCGCTGTCCGGAGCCGGCCTGGTGTGAGGGTCATGTTCTGTTGCATGAACGTGTTTGCTGTTTGTAAATTTCATGATGCGGATGCCTGATTGTTTCGGCTGTTCCATCAAGGCTGTCGCGCGGGCCGCAGGCGGCAGGCTGGTCAGGGCGGGTTCGAGAAAAGCTTCCATGTCTTTCCCCAGCCAGAAGACAAGGTCGGCGTTCTGGATGCGAGCCCTGTCTGTCAGGTGCAGACTATAGGCGTGGGGGGATGCGCCGGGTTTCAGCAGTTTTTCTGTAGTGGTACTGGTCCCCTGAGTGATGGCTGCTGCAATGAGTTCCAGCGGTTTGATACTGACCAGTACGTGCCTGGCAGCAATGGCCGCCCCTGAAGCACAGGTCAAGCCTGCAAAGCACAGGAAAAAAAACAACAAGCTGACAAGAGACGGGCGACTTTTCATGGAAGCTGGGCAAGATCTGGATGAAAACAGGCTAATCTTATCGGTTCTTTTGCGCAGCGCAAGCTGAAAAGAGTCTTGAGTGGCAGGGCATGACTGTGGGCGGGTGCAAGGAGCGACTGTGATGATAGAGGGTCTGGGAGAATTGCTGGCCTGGAACGGGGCTGGCTTACTGTCAGCAGGGCTGACCGTCATGATGTTTGGGCTGGCTGTTGTGCTTGTCGTTCAGGCGGTGATCAATGGTATAGGCCCGGTTCCTACCAGTCGGGCAGTACGCGTCCGGATTCGCCCCCTGTTGCCGGACAGCATCGGTGGCGACATTCTGGAGCTGGGGGCCGGATGGGGGGGTGTGGCTATGTGCCTGGCCAGGATGTACAGGAACAACAAGGTGGTCGCTATCGAGAACAGCTGGCCTGTCTGGCTGTTTTGCTGGATCAGGGCACGGCTGCTGGGGCCTGATAATCTGACTGTGGTGCGCGCTGATCTCTACGACGTGCGGCTGGACAAGGCGGGTCTGGTGTATTGCTATCTTTTTCCGGATGCCATGCGCAAGCTGCGCACGAATCTGACGCAGGCGCCGCCCGGCAGCTTGCTGCTGAGTCACACCTTTTCGGTCCCCGGCATGCAGCCCGTACAGGAGGTGACGGCCTCAGACCTGTGGCGCAGTCCGCTGTACCTCTATCGTCTGGGCGCGGTGGATGGGTCGGCGGATGCCAGCGGCGGGGCGGTCTGAAGAAGGCTGCCCCGCCACGCAGGCGGATAGTGGAACAGAAAGCAGGTTTCCATTGGTGAATACTGGCCTTTGTTCCTTCTCATGGCACTGCGTTTTCAGCATTATCCGGGACTTTGTGCGCATGGGCAGCATTGCCGGGCAGCTTCCGGGTCCTGTCAGTCGTCGTACACAGCGGAGTCGCCTGCCTGGCTGTCCAGGTCTTCATCGTTGATGCCATCGTGTGAAGAGTTCAACGAAGAGGCGGGGAATAGTGACGCATTCTCCTCATCCTCCTCATCCTCCTCTGCGTCTTCGTAGAAAGGTATGGGGTCTTCTGTCTTGATGTGCATGCTGACGATATCGGGCCTGCGTGGGAGTCGGGTTAGCGCAGCATCCGGAATGGGTGGTGCGGTTGACTCTCCGCTGACAACGCCTTTGCCATCGGTCAGGTCCAGAACAACCTGAATGTTGCTCAGAAAAGCTGTTTGCACATTGGTGTTGATTTTGACGCCGAGCTTCTGGAGCTCCTTCCGGGCATCATTCAGCCAACTTTTGTAGAAACTTATGTCCTCCTGTATGTCTCCAATTCTTGGAGGGCGGCTCAGATGTTGTTCCAGAGCTTGACGCACGTCATTAGCGTAGCGGTCGATTACCTCCGGTGAGACTTCGGCTGCCGGGTCCTGCGGTACCAGTTGAATAACCCTGTCGCCGACAGCCAGAAGTATCTTGAACGGTACCCGTTGAGCAAATTCAGGTTCGGTCAGTGCTTTGAGCAGGGTGGGAGCGCGCTCGTGTAGCCATTCCTGTGCTTTGAGGTCACGTAGCTCCTGGATCGCCTTTTGGCGCTCTGTGATGATCCGGTCACGCCTCTGGAGCTGAGCCTCGCTCAGTTTGTTCTCTGAACGAATGCAGAGCGAAGGGTCGTAGACCTGTGCAGGTTCCGGGTCCTCATCCTGAACTGTGTTGATAGAAGTTTCGGCAGATATCTCGCGCTCGTGCAAGGGGCGTTGGTAGCTGTCAGCAGCCGATTGACCTGTAGAGGAAAACTGATTTTCGGCGTCCGGGATCTGGCGTTGAGCATCTTCACCGGGTGAGGGTGACGCTGGCACTGATGTGTGAGGCCCGCTCAGTTCAGGCAAGGACGAACTCAGTGGATGGTGGGGGGAGCCCCCTGATGAAGCAGGTCCTGAGGGTGAGTTCACAGAAAAACTCCTCATTTGATGACAGATGTAGGTTACCCGTTATTTCTTATCGGCACTTCATGGATTGTCTTGTCTACAAACTGCGTCATGGTATACTCCCTCCGCGTCTGTTGAGATGCCGGTGTGATGGAACAGGTAGACATGAGTGACTCAAAATCACTTGCCTTCGGGCGTGGCGGTTCGAATCCGCCCACCGGTACCACAAGAATTATCGACACAAGAATTATCGACACAACAATTATCGAGAAAGGGCTCTGGTTTTCAGGGCCCTTTTTTTTGTGCCTCCAATCGCCCTTTCCGTTTGCGCCATAGCGGTCCCTGTGCGGCCCCCGTCGCGGCATGTCCTGGACTCTGAAGGGGAAGGCTGGCCAGCTTTTCCTTGAGGTTGTTGCATATTCCCGGGTGACTGGCTAACCTCTTCTCCGATCTGCTATCCGGCGGAGAAACCCAGTTTCAAGAGTCCTGTAGACCCCGACTCCCTCTGTGGAGCCGGCAGTGTTGTCCAGTGTTGTCCAGTGTTGTCCAGCAATCCATGACCGGGCATTGCCCTGCGCCAGTCCAGGAATCAACCCGTAGCAGGAGGGCAGAAGGCTCTGGTTGAAAGTTCGTCTTTGTGTCGCGGGTCTTCTCTTTTCCTGACGAGAGCAAAGGTGTTTTCAACCCGGTTTTCCGTCTCTGTTGCGGGTGGTTTGTCCGGGGACCGGCTCTCGGTGAGGCTATTGGCTTTGCGCCAGGGGACCTGGGACAACGACAACAAGGGTGATAAATCCGTGCTGCCGAGTCTGCCTGTATGGATCAAAAAATATGATAACAGTTGACAATCTGAAAAAAGATTTCGACGGCTTGCAAGCCGTGGATGGTGTCACTTTCAGCGTTTCCCCCGGTGAGGTGCTCGGTTTTCTGGGACCTAATGGCGCGGGAAAGTCGACCACCATGAAAATGCTGACCGGGTTTATCAAGCCCTCAGCGGGGCGCGTCAGCCTCTATGGCAAGGATGTTTTTACCCAGGCTGTGGAGGCCAAGCGGCTGGTGGGCTATCTGCCTGAAGGGGCACCGGCCTGGGATGATATGACACCGGAGCGGTTTCTGGCGTTTGTCGGAACAGTGCGAGGGCTGGCCGAGCCGACCCGCAGTCAACGCATAGCCGAAGTCATCAAGCTGCTGGAGCTGGAGCCCGTATGCGGGCGCCCTATTGAAAAATTGTCCAAGGGCTACAGGCGCAGGGTGGGGATTGCCCAGGCCATTCTCCATGACCCTCGCATCCTGATTCTGGATGAACCCACTGACGGTCTTGACCCCAATCAGAAACACCATGTCAGAGAGCTGATCAGGGGATTGGCGCAAGACAGGATCGTCATAGTCTCTACGCACATACTTGAAGAGGTCACGGCTGTCTGCACCAGGACGATTATCATTGCCAATGGCCGCATCCTTGTCGACTGTACACCCGCAGAGCTGGAAGCCCGCTCTCGTTACCACAAAGCTGTCGCACTTCAGGTTCCGGAGCTTGATGAACAGGAAGTCACCCGTGCGCTGGGCGCTCTGGAGGGTGTACTGACGGTGGAAGTCAGCCCCAACCACGCCGGCCGCTATACGGTTGTTGCCCAGGAGCAGGCAGACCTGTTTCAACCGGTCTGCCAGCTGGTGCAGGAAAAGAAGTGGCCTGTTGAAGAAATTTTCATGGAGAGGGGGCGTCTGGATGATGTGTTCCGGCAGCTGACGTCCTCCCGCAAAAACGAAGCCTGTGAGGCGAGGGTAGCTTGATGAATTCGATCACTGCAATCTTCCGTCGGGAGCTGGCCAGCTATTTCGCCACGCCTCTGGCCTACATTTTCATCATCATTTTTTTGGTGTTGAGCGGCGTTTTTACTTTCTACCTGGGGAACTTCTATGAGAGACGTCAGGCGGAGCTGGCGCCCTTTTTCATGTTTCATCCATGGCTGTACCTTTTTCTGATTCCGGCGGTCAGCATGCGGCTGTGGTCGGAGGAGCGCAAAAGTGGCACCCTGGAGCTGTTGTTGACGCTTCCGATTTCTCTGAGGTCTGCCGTGCTGGGCAAGTTTTTGTCGGCCTGGGTGCTTGTTGGTCTGGCTCTGATGCTGACTTTTCCGCTGTGGTTAACGGTCAACTACCTGGGAGAGCCTGACAATGGTGTCATAGTGGCAGGATACCTTGGCAGCTGGCTGATGGCCGGTGGTTTCCTTGCCATCGGTTCCTGTCTGTCTGCGTCTACCAGCAGTCAGGTCATTTCTTTTATTTTGACGCTGGTGATCTGCTTTCTCTTTGTCGCAGCAGGGTTCCCCATGGTTCTCAATGTGTTCCAGGGCTGGGCTCCAGCAACTTTGGTTGATGCTGTTGCCGGGCTGAGCTTTCTGACGCACTTTGAGGCTGTCAGCAGAGGGGTTCTGGATGTGCGCGACCTACTGTATTTCCTTGTGATGATTGCTTTTTGGTTACTGGCGACTGCCATTGTCATCGATATGAAAAAAGCAGACTGAAGGAGACAGGACAATGACCAACAAACTGTTTTCCCGGGCGGGTCTGATCGTCCTGGCCGTGACGGCCATAGTCGTCACCACGCTGTTCAATTTTGTTTTCCGTGGGGTTCGCCTTGATCTGACGCAGGACCAGCTGTACACCCTGGCCCCGGGCACCGCCAGACTGCTCAAGCAGCTGCCGGAGCCTATACAGTTGAAGTTTTATTTTTCGCGCGCACAGACTGACGACATTCCGCAGGTACGAAACTATGCCCGCAGAATACAGGAGCTGCTGCGCGAATATGTTCAGGCTTCCGATGGTCGGGTCACTCTGGAAGTGATTGATCCCATTCCTTTTTCGGAGCAGGAAGATGAAGCTGCCGGTTATGGCCTGCAAGCTGTTCCGCTCTCTGGTGGTGCGAAAACACTCTATATGGGACTGGTCGCTGTCAGGGGATCTGATGCGCAGACGGATAACCAGGGCAAAGCCATGGAAGCCATTGCCTTTTTGTCTCCTGAGAAAGAGCGCTTCCTGGAGTATGACATCAGCAATCTTGTCTACAGTGTTGGTCAGACGAAAAAGCCCCGACTGGGCTTGATCAGCGCTCTTCCTGTGCGTGGAGGCGGATTCGATCTGGCGAGCCAGCAGGCAGCGCAGCCCTGGGTCAGCATTTCCCAGCTGGAAAAGATGTACGATGTGCAGGATCTGGGAACATCGGTGACAGATATACCGGAGGATATTACCCAGCTGGTTCTGGTTCTGCCGGAGCTGCCGCAAGAGACCTTGTACGCTGTGGATCAATATATTCTGCGGGGAGGAAACGCTCTCATATTCCTTGATCCCCAGGCTGAATCGGGCACCGGTGGGCTCTGGGGTGGTAGTGGCAAGAGCACCTCCTATCTGAAGCCGCTTCTGGATGCCTGGGGGCTGGAAATGGTTCCGGACCGTTTTGTCGCTGACGCCAGGCATGCACTGTCTGTGAATACGGCGTCCGGGCGTGCTGTCGCCCACCTGGGGTTGCTCGGTTATGATCCTGAGAATTTTGATCAGGGCGACGCCGTGACGGGCAACCTGAAGGCTGTCAACTTCGCCAGTGCCGGTGCGTTGCGCAAGAAAGATGACCAGGCTGCCATCAGCTTTGAGCCACTGATCCGTTCGAGTGGCCAGGCGGCCTTGCTGGATGCGTCCCAGCTGCAAGGACTGACGGATCCCAGAAGCCTGTACCGGACTTTTCAGCCGACAGGTGATCGCTATGTTCTCGCGGCCCGGGTGTCCGGTTCCTTGAAAACGGCATTTCCGCAGGGGCGTCCAGCGGCCAGTGGTGAGGACAGCGATGCTGCGTCGCAGGAAAAGGAAGGCGGCATGGAAAAAACGGCAGCAACGGATCCAGCCGAAAAGCCAGCTGCAGGCAAGCGGGACGCTGACCAGAAAGAAGGCAGCGACAACAAGGAGAACGCAGCTCATCTGGCGGCGTCCATCAAGGAATCCAATATCATTCTGGTGTCTGATACTGACGTGCTGTCGAACCGTCTCTGGGTTCAGGTCCGTCAGTTTTTCGGCCAGTCGTTGGCGCAACCCTTCGCCAACAATGGTGACATGTTGGTGGCTATGGTGGACAACCTGGCAGGCAACAAAGATGTGATCAGTATTCGCAGCCGCGGTCAGTTTTCTCGTCCCTTCACGCGAGTGAATGCGCTGGAGCGTTCTGCTCAGGCACGCTTTCTGAAAACGGAAGAAGAGCTCAACAATCAGCTGGAGCTGACAGAGAACAAATTGAGACAACTACAGGACAGCAAAAAAGGTCAGGATAGTCTGGTGCTGAGTAAGGAGCAGACGGCTGAACTGGAGAAATTCCAGCAGGAAAAACTGAGAATTCGCAAGCAGTTGCGTCAGGTTCAGCTTCAGCTCAACCAGGAAATTGCCAACCTGGGGATCTGGCTGAAAATGTTGAACATTTTGTCTGTCCCGGTGTTGCTGACGGGCTTGGCGCTGTTCTGGCGCTGGCGGCGTCGTACGGTTTCCTGAGTCCTTGTCCGGGCGTCACGCCCGGCACTGCCACAGGGTCCGGCTTGCGGTTTTTTCTGCCTGATGCTGAGAGTCTTTTGGGGGAGCGGAAGCAGGCCTGAAAAGTTGGCATATAGCCTCAGCGGGCCGGACCCTGCCAGGCTGGGGGCAGCTTGCAGCATGCCCCCAGTCTCCCCGAGTGCCAAGCCGGACCCTGCGTGCGTGGGACAGCCAGCTGCGGGGTGGACTCCTGTCGGCGGTCACTCGGCCGCATCGTCCTTGCGTGGGAAAGTCTCCTGGCGGACAGCCCGGTCGATGAGGCCTGTTGTCTGTTCTGAGGAATGCCGCCTGCTGTGCTTTTCTTGTGCCGCCACTGCGTCAGTAGCCTGGCCCAGCATATGATAGCCGGTGGCCAGTTTGCCGATAATCCTTGCGTCCAGGATGCGACTTTTCCGGCTAAAAAATTCATCATGCAGGATGCCTCCACCGGCGTTTTGGCCCACCTGTGCAGGTGTGTCCTGCTGATTTTGCTGTGTCCCGTGAGGAGGCGCCAGGCAGCGGGTCGCTTGAGAAAAGCGCGACACCTGTAGCTGTCGAACATTATGGCAGCGAGACCTTGCGGGTAGTACGCAAGGAGCAAAGGAAGTCCTGATACGGCATCGGGAGACGACCAATCCAACCAAAGCCAGCAGTCTTGCTTTCCATGTCTGGGCCACTACGGAGGTCGGGCGTAGCTGGAGACGGCTCTGATGCGAAAAATGCAACCTGAATATTACGAGCCGCTTCTCAATGAGCGGGCTGCCAGACGCGGTGGTACCTACGTTGAAGTCTGTTTCTCAAAGCCCGGTCTACGGATATGGGTACTGGCCGGTTTATCGCGCTGGTGCCGAAATTGCGTGACCATGCGGCCGCGAAGGATGCCTCTGGTGCAGAAATCGTGATGGGTAGCAAAACCTTGAACCGGGATGCCAACCTCCTGGCTCAAGTACGAACGGGACTTGCGGCCCCGCCGGATGAAGTTGTGGCTGAGGTGCGCACCGCGCTGAGGATTGAGGCCGGTCGTTGCCTGGTCGACGGTGTCACAAAAACCAGGGAAGCACTGGGCGAGAAGAAGGGCAAGGCACAATAGCCATGGACGACATGAGTCCGGAGGCACTCTGACACCGGGTGCACATCCTGTCGTTTTTGTGTAGATTGGGTCCCCCGATGCCGGACAGCATTACGCATCTTACGGCCACCCTTTTATTCAAGGTTTGCTTACATGGAAATCAATCCCATTGTTGTCGAGATCAAGGACATGCAGGAACGCACCCAGGTTCTCAGGGGGTATCTTTGACTATGCCAACAAAAAATATCGCCTGGCTGAGGTAGAGCGGGAGCTGGAAGATCCGGCGGTCTGGAATCGTCCCGATGAGGCGCAGGCTCTGGGGCAGGAACGGGCGCGGTTGGCTGAGATTGTCAATACTGTCAGTGCCCTTGACGAGGGCTTGGCCGATGCCGGTGAGCTGCTGGATATGGCGGCAGAAGAAAAGGACAGTGCCGGTGTAGCGGCTGTTGTTGACGACTTGGCAAGTCTGCGAAACCAACTGGAGCGACTGGAGTTTCGCCGGATGTTTTCTGGCCAGATGGACGAGTGCAACGCCTGGCTCGACATCCAGGCGGGCTCTGGTGGCACTGAGGCTCAGGACTGGGCCGAGATGCTGCTGCGCATGTATCTGCGCTGGGGAGAAGCCAAAGGATTTCGCTGCGAGCTGATGGAAAGCTCGCCTGGCGATGTGGCGGGCATCAAGTCAGCGACCATTCAGTTTGTGGGTGAGTACGCCTGTGGTTGGCTGCGTACCGAAACAGGTGTGCACAGATTGGTGCGCAAGTCCCCCTTTGACTCTGGCGGGCGCCGCCATACATCGTTCGCTTCGGTCTTCGTATCACCCGAAGTGGACGACAGCATTGAGGTGAATATCAACCCGTCCGAATTGCGTATAGACACCTACCGTTCCAGCGGTGCGGGTGGTCAGCACGTCAACACTACAGATTCGGCCGTGCGTATTACCCATATTCCAACGGGTATTGTCTGCGCCTGTCAGAATCAGCGTTCCCAGCATCAAAACAAGGACAAAGCCATGCAGCAGCTGCGGGCCAAGCTGTATGAGCACGAGCTTCAGAAGCGCACGGCCGAAGCGCAGGCACTGGAAGACACCAAGGCGGATATAGGCTGGGGCAGCCAGATTCGTTCCTACGTGCTCGACGATTCCCGGATCAAGGATTTGCGTACAGGTGTCGAAACACGCAACACCCAGGCGGTTCTTGATGGCCATCTGGATCCTTTTATTGAAGCCAGCCTGAAAAAGGGCCTATAGTCGATCGGTTGCCGGGCCTGGGTCCGGCCGCCTCCATCCCTGGTACACTTCAAGCGTCAAGCAGTCTATGTCACATACACCTTCCAACGTTGGCAGCACAGATTCGAACGAGAACCATCTGGTTGCCAGTCGCCGAGAAAAACTCCAGGCCTTGCGTGGGCAAGGCTTCAACTGGCCCAACGGTTTCCGCCGTGACAGCTGGGCTGGTGATCTACAGGACACCTACAAGGACGCATCCCGGGAGCAGTTGGCCCAGGACTGCCAGCTGGTACGGGTTGCAGGACGGCTGGTGCTCAATCGCGGCGCCTTCCTGGTGCTGCAGGACATGACGGACCGCATCCAGCTGTATGTCAACCGCAAGACGCTGTCACCGGTCAGCCTGGCCCTGATCAAGGACCTGGACCTGGGAGACATCATCGGCGTTGAGGGTGTGCTGCACAGATCGGGAAAAGGTGATCTGTTCGTGGAGATAGGGTCTCTCGAGCTGCTGACCAAGTCACTGCGTCCCCTGCCGGACAAGCACAAAGGATTGAGCGACACAGAGTTGCGCTACCGGCAACGCTATCTGGATTTGATGACCAATGCCGACTCGCGGCGTCTTTTCCAGGCGCGCAGCCGGATATTGGAAGGCATGCGTCGCTACCTTTCAGAGCAGGACTTCATGGAGGTCGAGACACCCATGATGCAGGTCACCCCCGGAGGAGCCTCTGCCCGCCCCTTTGTGACGCATCATCAGAGCCTGGACCAGACAATGTATCTGCGCATAGCGCCGGAGCTCTATCTCAAGCGGTTGGTTGTCGGCGGACTGGAGCGGGTTTTTGAGCTTAACCGCTGTTTCCGCAATGAAGGCTTGTCATCACGCCATAATCCGGAATTCACAACGCTGGAGATATACCAGGCCTACGCCGACTATCGGGATCTGATGCAGATGACCGAGGACATGCTGCGCTTTCTGGCCCGCGATGTTCTGGGAACAACGTCGCTGACCTACCATCTGCCGGCAGGGAGTGACGACGAGCAAAGCCGTAATCTGGCCATTGAGTTGGGAGAGCCTTTTAGCCGCATGAGCCTGAGTGAGGCGGTGCTCCACTTTAACCCGGAGCTGAGTCCGGCTCAGATCACGTGTCAGACTGATCTTCAGTCCATAGCGCGGGAAAAAGGTATCAACGTCCAGAGTGGTTGGGGACAGGGAAAACTCCTCATGGAGTTGTTCGAAGCCACAGTGGAGCATCAGCTGATGCAGCCGACGTTCATTACTGGCTATCCAACGGAAGTGTCGCCCCTGGCGCGCCGTAATGACCAGGATCCGACGATTACTGACCGCTTTGAGCTTTTTGTTTGTGGTCGGGAACTGGCTAATGGTTTTTCTGAACTCAACGATCCGGAAGACCAGCATGAACGCTTCATGAATCAGGTGCGCGAGAAGCAGGCAGGGGATGTGGAAGCCATGCACTATGATGCGGACTATGTCCGGGCGCTGGAGTACGGGCTGCCGCCCACGGCGGGTGAAGGGATAGGGATCGACAGGCTGGTGATGCTGTTCATGAACGCCCCTTCCATCAGGGATGTTCTCTTGTTCCCCCATATGCGTCCAGAAGCGCCCAGAGGGGAGCCAGCTCCCTGAGCGAGAACAGGCCCGCTGTTACGGCGGGCGTCGCATCACTGTGTCATCAGAAAGAAGCTATGGCGGATATCAAACTCGAAGCCAGCTGGCAGAGCCGTCTTGCTGCGGCCTTTGCAGCAGACGGCATGCAGCGCCTGCGTCAATTCCTGTGCCAGGAAAAGCAGGCGGGAAAAGTCATTTACCCCAAAGGATGCCAGTACTTTCTGGCCATGAATCTGACACCCTTTGAGTCGGTAAAGGTTGTTGTTCTTGGCCAGGACCCTTACCACGGTCCCGGGCAGGCGCATGGCTTGAGTTTCTCGGTGCAGCCGGGTGTCCCTGTGCCGCCCTCCCTGGTCAATATCTACAAGGAACTTGAAAGCGATCTGGGCGTGGCTCCGGTACGACATGGCTGCCTGGAGTCCTGGGCGCGGCAGGGCGTGCTTTTGCTCAATAGCGTTCTGACGGTGGAACACAACCGGGCTGGCTCGCACCGGGGACAAGGCTGGGAAGAGTTCACGGATGCTGTGGTCGCGCAGCTCAATGAGCACCGGGATCACCTGGTCTTTATCCTCTGGGGAAGTCAGGCCAGACATAAAGGGCGTTGCATAGATACCCGGCGGCATTGTGTTATAGAGTCGCCTCACCCTTCGCCCCTGTCGGCCTATCGGGGATTTTTCGGCAGCCGTCCTTTTTCGCGCACCAACGCCTGGCTGTCACAGCATGGTCAGCAGCCGATTGCCTGGCAGCTGGAGGCTGCCCCGCCGCCAAGTCATGAGGCTCGGTAAAGGGGCAGTCCTCCAGCCAGGAGCTCCTTGCTGTCTTTATATACGCAGTCTGCGCTGCATGGCACGGGCCAGCTTGCTGCGTTTTTGACTCTTCCTGGCACCTGCCGCGCAATTTTCGGTGGTCCCGCCTTCCACGCTGCCCTCTGCCTGCAAGGCATCGACCATGGCCCGTGCTTTCTTGTACAGGTCGGTGTTGGCCGGAAGTTTTTCAAGGAACGCGGCGCTGGCTTCGGGCTTCAACCCCATTGCCTTGCGTAGTTTCTCGAAACGTTGCAGGTTCTTCTCTCCAGAACGGATCAGCTTCTCACTTTCAGCCAGAAACTCGCGGACCTTGTCCTGCTCGTTCTCCATTAAATATTCCTTATGATTTCTTTGGCCTGGCCATACTGTTGCTTGAGAACCTGAGAAGCCAATGAGTTGGTCTGCTCATATTTTCCTGTCAGAGATTGCAACTGGACCATATCCAGCTGGGACAGACTGGTCAGGGTTTCCTTGGTGCTTGAGATCTGGGAGGTCAGGTTGTCAATCTCCTCGGGGGTCAGAACACCCATGCCACTGGCGTCGTAGACGGTGATACCCAGCTCCTCGAGAAGGGCGCGGTCCGCATCCGTCAGAAGTCCGTTAATACTGCTGTCTTCACCGGCAGAGACCGCTTCGTGAGTGAGGGCCCCCTCGGCTGTGACATTACGGAAATCACCAGCGATTTCTTCGCCCTTGTACAGCCAGTCGTCGGCCTGGTCACCCATTCGGAAAACATAACCATCGTTGGTTGCAGCGTCGAGACTGGCACCATCGAGCGAGGCTTTTCCAATTTGTGGGTCGTTGCTGGCAATGCCGGTGACATGAATGGACTGGTTGGCCTTGGTAATAATCAGTTCATCTGAGTAGACAGCTTTGTCCGCACGCCCCAGATCCTTGCACTTGCAGGTGATCTTGGTGCCGTCATCCAGGACGAAAGAGGCGTCCTGCTGAAAATCCCAGTGGATGCCTGCACCCCTGTCACCCTCAGTGACGTGAGGATCACCCCAGATATCAGTCTTGTTGCCGGCCGCGTCTACAATGCTCCATTTTTCATTGTCGCCATGAATCTGAATTTTGTAGCCGTTATCCAATGCAATTTCTTTGGGAGAGGCATCGTGATCGACTGTCCAGGAGCTTTCACTGACGGCTGTGGTCGTGCTTTTATGATTCATCAGCTTGGACTGCAAATCATTGAGCGCCTTCATCTGCTCGTTTTTCTTGTGCACCACACCTATCTGGTCACGAATCTGCTTGTCAAGGATATCGGACTTCTCCAGCATGACAATCATATTCAGGTCGCCGATACTCAGGCTTTTGTCCTGAATATCGATTCCCTGTAGACCTGTTTGCTGGATGCCGCCAATGTTGACACCACCGGATTGTATCTGGCTCATTGTTGTTGCTCTCCTTTAAATGAATCCACCACGTTGCTTCTTCCTGCGGGCTCTGGTTTGCCTTTCGGGAAGCGAGCCTTTGGCATTTTGGCGGCGCACTTTGCGTTTGGACCTGAGTTCATTCTTTTTGTTCAGAACAGCAGTCTTCACGTCAGCTTTGACTTCTGCCTTCCAGGCGCGCACATCATTTGTCACTTGCTGGAGAGCGTCGTCCGGAGCCAGCTTCATTCCCAGTGCCTTCTTGAACAGACCTGGCTCGAACTCCAGGTTGTCCTTTATTTCTTTGAAGACCTTGCGCTGGCTGCGGCTGTGATGGATGACGGCGTCTATGCTGTCGCACAGCATCTGTGACTGTGATTTTGTTTTTTTCTTGCTGATTTTCGATGAAACGGGCATATGAAAGCCGCTCCCGTGTGTTGAGGTTCTCCCTGTGTTATCGGACAAGCTGTTGCTGGCTTGAGAGCACTTTCCGGACTTTTTTTCTTCTGCCAGCATTGCCTGCCAGGCCGTCTATTCTCAAGGCACCCTGGGTGGGGCACAAAAACATTTGTTCATTGCACACAGCCGCCGCATACTGCACCACCCGTTCTTTCTCCCGACTCGAGGAGTCGTGCTGTGACCACTGACTTCCGCTCTCACTTTCCCGTGTTTTCGGCAGCTGATCAGCGCGGCTTGCCGGTCTGGCTGGACAATGCGGCTACCACCCACAAGCCGCAGTCCGTTGTGGATACTGTCCGCAAGTATTACTGCGAAACCAATGCCAATGTGCACAGGGCGGCTCACCAACAGGGAAGTTGGGCCACCCTGGTGTTTGAGGAGGCGCGCGACAGGGTGCGCCAGCTGATCAACGCCCGCTTCAGCGATGAAATCCTGTGGACCAGCGGTGCTACCGAGGCGCTTAACCTGTTGGCGTTCAGCTGGGGCCGCAGCCAGCTGCGGGCAGAGGATGAAATTCTGCTGTCAGCCATGGAACACCATGCCAACATAGTTCCCTGGCAACAGACCGCAGCGCAAACTGGTGCCAGGATTCGGGTGATTCCCGTCACGCCAGAAGGTGAGCTGGACGGGGAGGCCTTCGAACAGTTGCTGTCCAGGCGAACGCGCCTCCTGGCCATTACTCATATATCCAATGCGCTGGGCACCATCAATCCGCTTGTTTCCATGATTGCCAGGGCCCGGGCTTTGGGCATCACCACCCTGGTGGATGGATCCCAGGCTATAGCGCATCTGCCGGTCGATGTGCAGAAGCTGGGATGTGACTTCTACGTGTTTTCTGGCCACAAAATGTATGGCCCTACCGGGACGGGAGTACTCTATGGTCGCCGGGAGCTGCTGGTGGATATGCCTCCCTGGAAGACAGGCGGTCAAATGGTTGAACGGGTCAGCTTCTCGGAAAGCAGCTTCCTGCCTCCTCCACTGCGCTTCGAGGCCGGGACACCCAATGTGGCCGGGGTGATGGGACTGGCCGCTGCTGTAGATTTTCTGGCAAGCCAGGATCGTCAGGCTTTGATGGCGCACGAGGAGCGCCTGCGGCTGCGTCTGGAGAGTGCTCTTGATGCCATGCCTGCTGTACGACGCATTGGTCGAACGGCCCACAGAAGCGCGATTGTCTCCTTCACCGTTGAAGGGATGCACGCTCATGATGTGGGCTTGCTGCTTGATCAGCAAGGGGTGGCCGTGCGTGCCGGTCACCACTGCGCCATGCCGCTGATGGAAGCCCTGGGGCTTTCCGGCACAGTGCGTGCTTCGCTGGCTTGCTATAACACGGTCAGTGATGTGGATCGGCTGATAAGGGCCCTGCACCAGGTGCTGGATGCGACGCGCCCGCTGATGCGGACGCCGGCAGCTCCGGGCACGAGCGCGCGCGCTTCTGTACGGCCGAATGCTGTCGCGCTTTCGGTTTTCATGCAGTTCCCCGTTTTTAATGAGGAAGGGCGGGATCTGCTGGCGGCCCGCCTGTTGGAGGCCCCTTCCTGGCAAGAGCGCTACAGAAGGATCATGCAGCTGGCGCAGGAGCTGCCTTGTCTTCCGGACAGCATGCGTTCAGATGCGGCGCGTCTGTCGGGGTGCAGCAGTGGACTCTGGCTGCACCGCTACTATTGTGCCAGCCACCACCGCTTGTACTTCGCACTGGACAGTGACGCGCGCATCATGCGAGGGCTGGGGGCGATCGTTTTGTATTGCCTCAACGGTCGCTCGCCGGAAGATGTTCTGACGTGCGATCCGGCGGCGTTCCTTGCGGATCTGAAGCTGGAGCGCCACCTCAACCCCTCGCGGGAAAACGGGTTGCACCAGCTGATCAAGGCCATGAAAGGGGTTGCCAAAGACCTGGCCTGCCAGTCGGATCAGGACAGGACGCCAGCATCAAGTGACGCTGGCTAAGGGTTCTCTGGTCAGGGGCTGTCCATTCAGCAACAAAGGCCCGTCTGCATCCTTGCTGCGCACTACGGCCAGCAGCTGCAGCCGCTGTGACGGGCTCCGGGCAGCGCCGACCAGCAGGCCGCTTTTTTTACCCTCGGCAGTGAGCAGTTCCGTCCCTGGCACCGGCAGTGATGTATCTGTAGAAGAAAAACGGTACAGCCGACTCTTCAGCGTTCCCCTGTAGGCCAGTCGCGCCACTATCTCCTGGCCGGTGTAGCATCCCTTGGTGAAAGAGACACCGCCGCGCTGGTGCCACTCCAGCTCCTGGGGAATCCACATTGCCCTGGTGTTTTCCGTGACCCAGCCAATACCGGCTTCAATATCGGCCAGTTGCCAGCTTTCCGGGGGAACAGCGATGGTCTCTGCTTGCAAAGCAGCAGCGGCGGGCGACTGGGGAGGCAGCCAGATTTCGAAGCGGGCTTCGGTACCGGGCAACGCCAGTACGTGCCCTTGTTCCCAGCTGAGGGATTGTCCTTGTGGAGGACAGGGTGTTCCCATCAGAGCGGCCAGAACCGATTCTGCAGCGGGGCCGAACAGGCCCAGTCGCATCCACTGGGTGCTGATGTCCTGCATGCTCATCTGGCGAAAAAAGATGGCGTACTTTTGAAGTTGCTGCTTCAAAAAGACGGGCTGTCCGGCGGGCATGGCCAAGGTGAATCCGGCGGCGTGGGACAACAAGCGGAAGTTGGCCAGCATACGCCCCTGGGGTGTACAGCAGGCACCCAACAGGTGCTCACCATCTGCCAGAATACGCATGTCGCAGGTCAACTGCCCCTGAAGAAATCGCTGGCTGTCTTCGCCAGCAAAATGCAACAGCTGTTCGTGCTCAAGCGGAGCGAGTCTGGGGGCTGTCATACGTTTGAAACGCCTGTAACAGGAAAGAAAGAAAATGGGCACACAAGGCGGGGATGATTGAATCCTTCCCGCTTGCACTTCGCCCGTTCACATCATGCGCATGCCGATTCAGCTGTGAACCGACACCGCACCTGTGGTTGCAACAGGCCTGCGCCGGTGCTGCCGCCAATGGGCTGAACCGGTTAGACGAGGGCGCGCAAGCCGACCGCCTGATGCAGTTGCTCAAGGAAAGGGGTCGCGTGTTCACGTGCCCGCTCAGCTCCCTTGCGCAGGACAGATTCCATGAAACCCGGATCTGCCATCAGCCGCTCGTATTCAGCGCGGGGCGCACTGAGTGAGGCATTGAGAATCTCAAAAAGTTCCTGCTTGAGCAGGCCCCAGGCTGCGCCTTGCTCATACTGCTGACGTTTGGCGGCACGTTCTGCCTCATCTTCGACAAAGGCAAGAAAAATCTGGAACAGGGTACAGGAATCCGGATCCTTGGGTTCACCGGGCTCCAGACTGTTGGTGACAATTTTCATCACATGTTGACGCAACTTCTTTTCTGAACAGAACAAGGGAATGGTATTGCCATAGCTCTTGCTCATTTTGCGCCCGTCCAGGCCGCGCAGCACAGCCGTGTTCTCGTCAACAAGTGCTTCCGGCAGTACGAAGTGCTTGCCGAACGCGTGGTTGAAGCAGCCTGCGATATCGCGGGCCATTTCGATGTGCTGCACTTGATCCTTGCCAACGGGAACTGCGTGGGGATTGAACATGAGGATATCGGCGGCCATGAGAATCGGATAGGTGTACAGGCCCATGTTGACACCGCGGTCTGGCTCATCGGCGCCGGCCTGCAGGTTATCCTGCACGGCCGCCTTATAGGCATGGGCGCGATTCATGAGCCCTTTGGCCGTCACGCAGGACAACAGCCAGGTGAGGGCCGGTATTTCTGGAATATCGGATTGACGGTAGAAAACGGCACGCTCCACATCCAGCCCCAGAGCCAGCCAGGTGGCGGCAATGGTATGGGTCCAGTCCTGAATTTTTTCGGGGTCCCGGCAGCTGACAAGTGCGTGGTAGTCGGCCAGAAAATAAAAGGTTTCCCTGTCGTCGCGCAGGCTTTCACCAATGGCTGGACGTATGGCGCCGATGTAGTTGCCCAGGTGGGGTACACCGGTGGGTTTGATGCCCGTCAGTACGCGAGCGGGTTGTTTTTTTGAACTCATGTCGATTCCACTGCACCTGCGGCCAGTCCCGTGACGCAATCACGGATGATGCGTCACGGGCCTCCGGGTACGGGTCATGTTCTGATAAGTGGGCCGGTATTTTAAGCTGGTTTCTCCCTGGCGAACAGCACCGCTGTATGCGGGTGCGTCCGGTGGGTCTCAGGTCGAGCCGGACAGCCGATATGAGCCTTCGCTCAACAGGTGCTGTTCTGGCTGGGCGCAGAGAGTAGCATCCTGTTGAGTGGACAGGTGTTGGGGGCTGCGAATCCGTCGAAAACAAGCGAGGTAACAAGGATGACAATGGGAACCCGTTGGAACTTTCACCGGGATTCTGTTGCCTTAGTTCCGTGGCAGCCCTTGCCATGGTGCATGGCGGGGCTGGTGTTTCAGCGACCTGCTACAGAGGTATACCCGATGAAAAGAGAAATGCGAAGGCCTGTAAGAAGACATTTGCCAGGCTGGATGGCTGTTATTGGCTTGAGCCTGATGAGTGTGCAAGCTACAGCTTTTAGTGTTGGTCAATTGGAGGCCACAGAACCAGAGACTGCTATGGCAGAACTGGTCAACAAGTTGAGCTATGCAACACCGGGTCAGTGCCGGTTGAGCCCCGTTGCGGATGAACATCCCGGTGGTTCAGCTTTCAAGCTCGAGTGCCCAGACAGGAAGTTTCTTGTCAAACAACAGCTGGAATGGCGCGCCGAGGCTTTTGCGCGCGTGGATAAACTGATGAAGGACAAACTGCCTCTGGCGTTTTCTGCTGTGGTTGTGCAACCCATCGCCGAGTTTTCTTTTGCAGCAGAGGATGGCGAGAGGTACTACACAGTTTACCCATGGGTTGAGGCCCGCACTCTGGATGATCTGTCACAGACGATGGTTGAATCGGGATTTGATCCCGAACGCCTGCACAACATTTATAGCCAGATTGGAAGCCTGCTGGGCACCATGCATCGTGCTGGGCTGGCCAATGCCGGCACTGCTGGCTTTCCTGCGTACGCAAGGATGATGTACACCGAGCTGAACGGGCAAACCCTGAAAGTGACGCCGGACGACAGGGTTGTGATGCTGGAGACAAACAGCTTCCGTCTGCATCCGGAGCCAAGGCCGGCGTTCACAGGTTTCTATCGGCGCATGCCCCCACCGGGGGTCTCAGTGGAAGCCAATCGACAGCTTCTTCCGGCGCCGGTGCGTATCTATCTGCGCAAGGATTTGCCCGGTATTCTCTTGCCGCATGATGAGGTTTTGCGTGACTCGCCGGTCTCTTCGGCCTGGTGGGATCTGCTGCCTGGCATCACAGACACCCTGGTGACCTCTTACTGCCAGACTCTCGCAGGCGAGGCTGGAGTTGCCGCTTGCAGCTCTCAGGTCACGGGGATTCTGGGTGATGAGATTCGACACATCTTCAGGATGGTAAGGCTGTTCGGGCACTCGGACCTCGCGGAGTCGGCGTTGGAGTCACGCCTGGAGGCCGTGTTCCCGCCGCAGCTCTGAATTGTCTTTTGCTCCGGGGCTGCTGTCTGGTCAGGTTCGAAGAAGGCTCTCGTAGAGTTCGAGCCGGTCGGGCAGTTCCGGTGGTTCAATACATCAATCATCAATGGGGTCTTGTGTTCACCAGCGCGTCTGTGGTGATGCGATGCCCCCTCTTTCTATCTATATGCTCATGCTATGCGACACCACTTGGCCGTTGCTGATGCGTTTTACATTGATTCTGCAGCCTCTCACCAGATTTCCTTGCGCAAGAAACGGGATAGCCAGGTCATCCACAGGCAAAGGGTGCTGTGTGCTCCGCAGCTGGTGACTTCGCCTTGAGAAACCTCGATGCAGAGCGCGCGTCAGTCCTGATTCCCAAGGGCTCGCCAACAGCCAGACTCCTCTCCGATATGAACTTCCTTCCGGTAGCTGTTGTCTTACTGAACAGGGTGCTGCCGCATCCGGGTAGCGAGGCACGTCAAGAAAAATGATGAGGAGAGTGCTGGATGAGGAGAAGACTGACGAAGAGAGTCGATGGTGAGCTGCGCAAGACGAAAGGAAGCTTGGCAGGAGCGGGCCTTATGGTCTGGGGCATCAGTGTCGGGTTGGCGCTGATGAGTATGCAGGCACCGGCTTTAGTCACTGGCCATCTGGAGGCGGTGACCCCTCGGGATGTAGCCTATGAGTTGGTCGAAAAGTTGGGTTATACACAGTCCGGTCCCTGCGCCGTTATTCCTGTGAAAAAAGAGGGCAACAGGGTGTTGTACGGTCGTTTTTTCAGGGCGGAGTGTCAGGGAACAAAACTGTTTCTGAAATTCCATGACAAGCCTGTTGCTCAGGCGTTTCTCCCTGCGATCTCGTTGCTGGAGAGCTCGCCGTTACTTTCTGCTTCTATTCTGCAACCCATCGCCGAGTTTTCTTTCAGAAGAGAAGGAAGAGATCCAGATACTCAATGGTACTGCAGTGCTTACCCATGGGTTCCGGGTGACACCTTACGAGATGTGCTGAACAAGATGCATCAGCCCGAACAGGAGGCAGAATATCTGACAGGGATTTATCGCCAACTGGGCCGGCTGCTCGGAGAAATGGGTGGTGCCGGCTTGGTCGATGCAGACAAGCCTCTGGAGGAAATGCAGTCGCGCTTGATCCATAGCGATGTGCACGTCGATAACCTGAAAATTACGCCGGACAACAGAGTTGTTATTTTGGATATAGACAGTTTTACCGGCCTGGAAAAGCCATTGCCTGTTCAGAAGGGTTTTTTTGAGGGTTTTCTCCAATTGATCGTTTGGGCTGGGGACCATGATTTCTTTGCCGACACGCCCCGCTCTTCTGCTTGGCTGAGGGTGCTGCCGGCTTTTGCTGAGGCACTGCTGACTTCCTACTGCCAGACTCTCGTGGGGAAAGACAAGGCGACGGCTTGTGTATCTCAGATAGCAGAGATGGCAGCTGGGCAGGTCTTGATAAGTCACAACCATAGCAGACGCTATCTGCCAGAGGTTGAACCCGTTGTCAGCAATGAAGAAATGAAGCGCCGCGTGGATATGGTGTTTGGCCCATTACGTTGAGCCTTTTCTTGAGTGCCGGTTGCTGTCCGGTCCGGTTTGAAGAGCGCCTTTGTAGCGTTCGAGCCGGTTGGACAGACCCGGTTGTTCAGTGACATCAATCATCAGTGCGTCCCTTGCGCTGCGGTTTCTGCTCTCCTCTCTCTTGCAAGCCATGCAACCTGAACCAGCCGTTGCTGATGCTTGTCAGCGCGTCTGTTTACTCTCCCACCAATTTTTTTCCGAATAAACGGGGGAGGCTGACATGCAACGCGTGCAGCAGCATGTGCTTGGAAGCTGATGACTTCGCCTTGAGAAATCTGATGCAAAGCGCACGTCAATCCTGATTCCCAAGGGCTCGCCAACAGCCAGATTTCTCTCCGACATGAACTTTCTTCCGGTGGTTGTTGTCTGACTGGGCGGAGCTTTGCCACGCCTGGGGGGCGACGCACGTCAAGAACACTGATGAGGAGAGTGCTGGATGAGGAGAAGACTGACGACGAGAGTCGATGATGAAACGCGCAAGACGACAGGAAGCTTGGCAAGAGCGAGCCTTGTGGTCTGGGTCGTGAGTGTCGGGTTGGCGCTGATGAGTATGCAGGCACCGGCTTTGATTACTGGCCAGCTGGAGGCAGTGACCCCTCAGGATGCAGCCTATGAGTTGGTCAAGAAGTTGGGTTATACACAGTCCGGTCTCTGCGCCCTTGTCGCTTTGCACGAAGAGGACGAGAAGTTTTCCCGGGGTTATTTTTTCAAGGCGGAGTGTGACGGCAAAGAACTGTTTCTGAAATTCTCCATTAAGCCTGTTGCTCAGGCGTTCCTCCCGGCGGTGTCCTTGCTGGAGAGTTCGCCGTTACTGTCTGCGTCTATTGTGCAACCCCTCGCTGAGTTTTCTTTCTGGAGAGAAGGAACAGATCCAGATACCAAAGAGTACTGCAGCGTTTACCCATGGGTTCCGGGTGACACCTTACAAGATGTGCTGAACAAGGTGCGTAAGCCCGAACAGGAGGCAGAATATCTGACAGGGATCCATCGCCAACTGGGCAGTCTGCTCGGTGAAATGGATGGAGCCGGGTTGGTCGATGCAGACAAGCCTCTGAAGGAAATGCAGTCGCGTTTGATCCATAAGGATGTACACAGCGGTAATCTGAAAATTACGCCGGACAACAGAATTGTCATTCTGGATATAGACAGTTTTATCGCCTTGGAAAAGCCATGGCCTGTTCAGGGTTTTTTTCTTGATAATTTTCTCAAATTAATCATTTGGTTTGAGGGCTATGATTTCTTTACCAACACGCCGCGCTCTTCTGCTTGGCTGAGGGTGCTGCCGGGTTTTGCTGAGGCACTGCTGACTTCCTACTGCCAGAATCTCCTGGGGAAAGAGAAGGCGGCGACTTGTACCGACTCGCCCCTCTATTCTGCGCGGTTGAGGGTGCCGCTGGCTTTTGTTGCGACACCGCTGACTTCTTGCTGCCCGGCTTTCGCGGAGCAAGACAAAGTGGCGGCTTGTGTATCTCAGATAGCAGAGGAAGCGGCTGAGATTGTCTGGATGTCGCACGACGTGTACCTGCAGAATGAAGAGATGGGCCTTGTGGTCAGCAAAGAAGAAATGGAGCGCCGCATGGAGATGGTGTTCGGCCCGTTGCGTTGAGCCTTTTCTTGAGTGCCGGTTGCTGTCCGATCCGGTTTGAAGAACGCCTTTGTAGCGTTCTAGCTGGCTGGACAGTTCCGGTTGATCAATGACATCAACCATCAATGAGGCCTTGTCCTGATCAACGCGTCCCTTGTGATGCGGTTCCCTCTCCCCCCTCTCTCTTGCAAGCCATGCAACCTGAGCCAGCCGTTGCTGATACTTTTCACCGCGCTGCTGCACCTTCTCACCGCGCTGCTGCACCTTCTCACCGCGCTGCTGCACCTTCTCACCGCGCTGCTGCACCTTCTCACCGCGCTGCTGCACCTTCTCACCGGATTTTTATGCAGCAGAAACGGGCAAGCTTGCTGAATCACCTGACAGGAAAGGAAAAGGGTGCACCAGGCTGCCGTATGTGTTCAGTAGCCGAGGACTGACTTCTTCCGATGCAGGGGCAGGTCAACCCGAATTGATACGGACCGTCTGACAGCCAGCTTTCTCTCCGACAGGAACCTTCTTTCGGTAGCTGTGTCCTACCGCACAGGGTGCTGCTGCGTTTGCGTTGGTGCGCGACCTTTCTTGGGTAACAGACTCTTGTTCGATCAGGTTTGCCCGGTGCCCGTCTTTGTGCGGCGCGAGTCGCTCGGTATTGCCGTGCTTTCCCATCAACTGATCAGGTCGCAAGGCCTGGTGCAGAGCACAGATCACTTCAATTCGACACTGCATGGCTGAGAGGCATCTGACTTTGTGGCTGTTTGAACTGGCATCCAGCATCTGTTGTCCAAGCTGGTATAGGGCAGTGGCCGGCGCGTAATGCGTTTGCCGGGCAACTTGCGTCACGCGTACTGACAAGGAGGTCAAGGTTATGGACAAGACAACACAAAACCCTGCAAGGAAAAGCCTGATGAGCTGGGGGGCGTTGCTTGGCCTGGCCCTGATGACGATGCAGGCACCGGCTTCGACTTTGATCACTGGCCAACTGGCAGCAGGGACCCAGCGGGGTGCCGTCCATGAGCTGGTTGAGAAACTGGGGTACACAGAGTCCGGCCCTTGCACTGTCGTGTCCCTGAACGAAGAGGACAAAGAGTTTATCAAGGAGGGTTTTTTCAGGGCTGAGTGTGACGGCACCAAACTGTTTCTGAAGTTTGACGATGTGCCAGCTGCTCAGGCATTCGTTTCCACCTTGCCGTTGCTGGAGAGCTCGCCGCTATTGTCAACTTCTGTGCTGAAGCCGATCGCCGAGTTTTCGTTCAGGAGAGAAGGGCGAAGGCGGAATACCGAAGAGTACTGCAGCGCGTACCCATGGATTGCGGGTGATACATTGCAGGATGTGATGCGCAAGGTGCACCAGCCCGAGCAGGAAACGGCGTATCTGACAGACCTTTATCGCCAATTGGGCGAGATCATCGGTGAAATGCACGCTATCGGCCTGGTCGATGCAGACCAGCCCCTGCAGGACATGCAGACGCGTTTGCTCCACAAGGATATGCACAGCCGCAATGTAAAAATCACGCCGGACAACCGCATTGCCATTATCGACATAGACAGCTTTACAGCTCCCGAACAGCCGCAGCCTGTCCTTGCGTTTGCTGTCGACAATTTTAACGCGCTGGTCCTTCTGGCGGACAGAGAGGGCTTTTTGTTCAGCTCGCCCACGAATGATGCCTGGCTGCCGGTGCTGCCGGGTTTTGGTGAAGCCATGCTGACCGCTTACTGCCAGACTCTCGTGGGACAAGACGAGGCGGCAGCCTGTGTGTCCCAGATTGCGGAGAAGGTGGCCGAGAGAGTCGAGACGGCGCACAAAAGCGTCACGGAATATATAACAACAGCAATGGCAAAGGTAAAAGAAGGGGAGGAGCCACCTTTGGACAAGAAACAGGTAGACGCATTTGTTAACGAACAAGAAATGTATCGTCGCCTGGACATGGTGCTTGGCCCACTGCGTTGAACTTGTATCTTGAGTAACAGGTGCTCTCCGGTCCGGTTCGCGTCACGCGTTTGTGTGGCTCGAACGGATCGGACAGTGCCTGTTTTTCCATGACAGCCCTCACCACTGATCCCCCTTCTGTGCTCGTGGATCCCTTCTTTAGTCGATCAACCCTCTGATCAGTCTGAACTGCATTGAGCATCTGGTGTCCAACCTTGTATGGGGCTTTGGTCAGCGTGTGGTGCGTTTGCCGGGCAATCTGGATCCTGAGGACAAGGAGTCAATGCTATGAAAAAGACTACACAAAAGCTTGCAAAAACAGGCCTGAGGAGCTGGGGGGCAGTGCTTGGGCTGAGTCTGATGACTATGCAGGCACCGGCTTCGACTTTGATCACTGGCCAATTGGAGGCCGGAACCCCTCGGGATGCCGTCCATGAGCTGATTGAAAAGCTGGGGTACACAGAGTCCGGTGCCTGCACCCTGGTGTCCCTGGAAGAAGAGGACGGGAAATTTGCCAGGGGGGTTTTTTACAGGGCTGAGTGTGACAGCGAAAAACTGTTTCTGAAATTCGACAGCCAGGCTGTTGCTGAGGCGTTTCGCCCGGTGGTGTCATTGTTGGAGAGCTCGCCGCTATTGTCGCGTTCTGTTCTGAAGCCGATCGCCGAGTTTTCTTTCAGGATAGAAGGGCGAGCGTCAGATCCCGAAGCTTACTGCGGCGCCTACCCGTGGATTGCGGGTGATACCCTGGAGGATTTGGTGGCCAAGGTGCATGAGCCCGGGCAAGAGGTAGAACATCTCCAAGGCCTTTATCGCCAGCTGGGCGGGATTATCGGTGAAATGCATCGTGTCGGCCTGGTCGATGCAGACCAGCCCCTGCAGAAAATGCAGTCGCGTTTGGTCCATAGGGATCTGCACGGCGGTAATGTGAAAGTAACGCCGGACAACAGAATTGTCATTGTCGACCTGGACAGCTTTACAGCGCCAGAAAGGCCGCAGCCTGTTCTTGAGGTTGTTGTCGAGGATGTTATCGAGCTGGTCAATATGGTTGGGGGAGAGGTTTTTTTGTCCAACTCCCCCAGCGTTTCTGCCTGGCTGCCGGTGCTGTCGGGTGTTGCTGAGGCCATGCTGACCTCCTACTGCCAGACTCTCGTGGGAAAAGACAAGACGGCGCCTTGTGTGTCCCAGATAGCGGAGCAGGTGCCTGAGGCAATCGAGATGGGGTACCCATGGTACCAGCCGGTCATAGATTTTGTATGGAGACTAATGGGGGAAGGAGAGGAGGAGCAACTTGATGACGAGCAATGGATTGAATCAGTTGCCAGCGAACAAGAAATAAAACGCCGACTGGAAGTGGTGCTTGGCCCACTGCGTTGAACCTTTATCTTGAGTAATGGGTGCTCTCCGGTCAGGTTCGTGTCACGCGCCTGTGTGGTCCGAATGGGTCGGACGGTGCCTTTTTTCCATGACAGCCCTCACTGCCGATCCCCCTCTGCGTTCGTGGAGCCCTTCTCTATTCGATCAACCCTCTGGTCAGTCTGAACTGGCATTGAGCATCTGGTGTCCAACTTGGTATAGGGCTTGGGCCAGCGTGTGGTGCGTTTGCCGGGCAACCTGGATCCTGCGTAGTGACAAGGAGTCAATGCTATGAAGAAGACAACACAAAAGCCTGCAAAAACAGGCCTGAGGAGTTGGGGGGCAGTGCTTGGGCTGAGTCTGATGACTATGCAGGCACCGGCTTCGACTTTGATTACTGGCCAATTGGAGGCCGGAACCCCTCGGGATGTCGTCCATGAGCTGGTTGAAAAGCTGGGGTACACAGAGTCCGGCCCCTGCACCCTGGTGTCCCTGGAAAGAGAGGACGAGAAATTTGCCAGGGAGGTTTTTTTCAGGGCTGAGTGTGACAGCGAAAAACTGTTTCTGAAATTCGACAGCTGGGGTGTTGCTCAGGCGTTTCGCCCGGTGGTGTCATTGCTGGAGAGCTCGCCGCTATTGTCGCGCTCTGTTCTGAAGCCGATCGCCGAGTTTTCTTTCAGAAGAGAAGGGCGAGAGTCAGATCCCGAAGATTATTGCGGCGCCTACCCGTGGATTGCGGGTGATACCCTGGAGGATTTGGTGGGCAAGGTGCATCAGCCCGAGCAGGAGGCAGAGTATCTTGAAGGTCTTTATCGTCAGGTAGGCGAGGTTATCGGTGAAATGCATCGTATCGGCTTGGTCGATGCAGACCAGCCCTTGCCGGAAATGCAGTCAGGTTTGGTTCACAGGGACCTGCACGGCGGCAATGTGAAAATAACGCCGGATAATAGAATTGTCGTTCTCGACATAGACAGCTTTGTCGTTCCAGAAAAGCCGCAGCCTGTCCTGGAGTTTGTTCTCGATGATGTTATCAATCTGGTCGTTATGGTTGAGAGAAATAATTTTTTGACCAACTCCCCCAGAGTTTCTGCCTGGCTGTCGGTGCTGCCGGGTGTTGCTGAAGCCATGCTGACCTCCTACTGCCAGACTCTCGTGGGAAAAGACAAGGCGGCGGTTTGTGTGTCCCGGATAGCGGAGCAGCTGCCTGAGAGAATCGAGATGGAGTACCAAAATGCCGTGAATTTCTTGAGGGAAAGAATGGAGGAAGGCAAGGCGGAAGGAACGGAGGAGCAACTTGATGACGAGCAATGGATTGAATCAGTTGCCAGCGAACAAGAAATAAAATGCCGACTGGAAGTGGTGCTTGGGCTACTGCGTTGAACTTTTATCTTGAGTCATGGGCGCTCTTTGGTCAGGTTCGTGTCACGCGCTTGTGTGGCACAAACGGGTCGGACGGCGCCCGTTTTCCGTGACACCTCTGAGCACCCATCAGCCAGCCTCTGCTCTCATCGGAACCCCTCTTGATTCGATCAACATCTCTGATCAGCCTGAACTTCCATCAGTAGCCTGCTGTCTTACATAGTGGGGACCTTTTCACTGTGGAAGGGGGACTTTTCAATAGTATTTTCAAGGAGGTAGAAACCGATGAAAAAGACAACAAGACAGTTTACGAAAGTAAATCTTATGAGCTGGGCGGCCGTTATTGGCCTGGGCCTGATGAGTATGCAGGCACCCGCCTTTGCCTCCGTCCAGCCGGTTGCCGCAGATTCGGATGTGTTAGCGACAGAGCTGGAAGAAGCGATAACTCTGACTGGCAAACTGGTCGGTGCACAAACGGGGGAGTGCAGGTCTGTTCCCCTGGATGATGGGGCTGGCCAAGGCGTCAGTTTCAAGGTGGAGTGTCCAGGCGGGACGCTTCGCCTTGAGCGCCAGTTGAAATCTCGTGCCAATGCTTATTCGTATATTCGTCACCTGCTGACGCACGAGCTGCCACCGGGGTTCTCTTCTGTGGTTCTGCAACCCATTGCCGAGCTCAAGCGGGAAGCAGAAGGTGACAGAAAGATCCCGAGTGTCTACACAGTTCATCCGTGGATAGAAGACCCGACTCTGGATGATCTGTTGAAGACGATGGCGCAATCTGGATTTGATCCTGAACGCCTGCAATCCATTTATAGCCAGATTGGCACTCTTTTAGGCATCATGCACAGCGTTGATGCGTTCTATGCCAATGATTCTGGTGTGCCTACGCACGCAAACATGATGTACAGCCAGCTGAGTGGGAAGACACTGAGAGTTATGGCGCAAGACAAGGTTGTCATGCAGGAAACAGACAACTTTTTCCTGCATCCAAAGGACAGACCAAAGTCTGTGCATGGCTATCTGCGTGATGATTTGCCGGGTCTTCTCCGGCTGGACAATGAGTTCTTGCGCAACTCGCCGGTTTCTTCGGCCTGGCTGGCGGTGCTGCCTGGCATCACAGAAGCACTGGTGACTTCTTACTGCCAGGCGCTCGTAAGCGAAGACAGGGCAGCAGCTTGTGCGTATCAAGTCGCACGGACTCTGGATGATGAGGCGAGAAATCTATACAGGTGGAACTATTCCCCAGAAAACATTGGACGCCAGGAGCTGGCGAGCCGACTGGAGGCCGTGTTCGGGCAGTATCTCGGCATTTCCTTCTGAATCACAGCCGCTGTCTGATCGGGTCTGGAGTGCGCGCCTGTGCGCTCCGCCGGTCGGACATTGAGCTTTTCCCGTGACAGCAATCATCAATCATCAGTGATCCCTTGTGCCTCGAGTCGCTACTGCGGTGCTTGCCCATCACCTGGCTGAGTGGCAGCTGACTGTCCGGCAACCTGAACTTTCATACGCATCTGTTGTCCACCCCCGTGCGCGCTTGGCTGGCGTGTGGCACGCCGGCCGGGGAACGTGCATCCAGAATACGGGAAAGAGGTTAAGGCGGTGGACAAGACAAGAGCAAAGCCTGCAAGAACAGGCTTGGTGAGCTGGGGGGCCTTGTTGGGGCTGAGCCTGATGAGCATGCAGGCACCGGCTTTGGTTACGGGGCATCTGGAGAGCGGATCTCAGCTGGAGGCTGTCCAGGAGCTGGTTGAAAAGCTGGGTTATACAGAGTCCGGCCCCTCCTGCCTCTTTTATCTTCTGCATGGTCCGGGAGGCCACAAGTGGGGCTTCGTTGCGCTTTACAGGGCGGAGTGCCACGGGGAAAAACTGTTTCTGAAATTCGCTGACCAGCCTGCTGCTCAGGCGTTCCTCCCTGCGATCAGGTTGCTGGAGAGCTCACCGTTACTGTCTACTTCTATTCTGCAACCCATCGCCGAGTTTTCTGTCGGGATACAAAGGGGAGGTTCAAGGCCAGATCGCCAAGTGTACTGCAGTGCTTACCCGTGGATTCCAGGTGACACCTTGCTGGATGTGCTGCACAAGCTGCGTGAGCCGGAACAGGAGGCAGAATATCTGACGGGGATCTATCGCCAACTGGGCAGGCTGCTCGGTGAAATGCATGGTGCCGGATTGGTTGATGCAGACAAGCCTCTGGAGGAAATGCAGTCGCGCTTGATTCATAGAGATATAGGCAGCATTAACCTGAAAATCACGCCGGACAACAGGATTGTCATTTTGGATATAGATAGTTTTACAGATCCAGAAGCACCACTGTCTGTCAAGCTGCAACCGCTGTCTGTCAAGTGGTTTGCTGTCAAGGATTTTATGTGGTTGGTTATTTGGCCCGAGCCAGAACATAATTTCTTGATCGATTCGCCCATCGTTTCTGCTTGGCTGAGGGTGCTGCCGGGTATTGCTGAGGCTCTGCTGAGCTCCTATTGTCAGGCTCTCGTGGGGCAAGACAAAGCGGCGGCTTGTGTGTCTGAGATAGCAGAGCACGCGGCTTGGATAGTCGGGGGATCGCACGAAGCCAACATGCGGAATGCGAGGCAGAAAGAGAGTCAACCCTTTGTCAGCAGAGAAGAAATGGCGTGCCGGCTGGAAATGGTGTTTGG
>MPMQ01000107.1 GCA_002238585.1 Kistimonas sp. bin40
GTCGTAGCGACCCGCTGCGACCCAGGCCATATCGAGTGTAGGGCATCCGGAGCAGCGTATGCCGTCGGTTTCTTCGGTCAGGCGGGAGAGAAGCCCGGGCAGTGCCAGAGGGCCTTTGCCTTGCCCGTCGCAGGTTGTGGCAACAACCGATCCGGCCATCGTGGAGCGGTTGCTGACACGCAAGCGGCTGCCACCGGATGCGCCTCCCAGACTGAGCGTGGCTCCCCGGTTGCGGCTGGCGGTAAACTCTTCGCCGCTGCCAGGGTGAAGGACCAGGGCGTGTTCAATACGATTGCGGTACTGGCAGGCGATGGCCAGCGCGAACAGCGGAACGCCGTGTATGAAGTTGATGCGTCCTGCCAGTGGGTCCACCATCCACAGATAGTCTTCGCCTTCATTCCTGCCGGGCTGGTGGCCGGTTTGTCGGCACAAAAAACCGTGCTCGGGATAGGTCTTCTGCAGCAGGGTGACGACTGCCTTGCCAGCGGCGCGTGCCACTTCTGTTGCGTAGTCGCTGGCCTCCTTGCCTTTGAGTCGTGCAAGGTTCTGCTGCTCATAGCCTTGAGTCAGTATGTCGCTGCCCTTGCGTGCGGCACGCAGGGCGATGTTAACCATCGGTTGCATAGTGGCGTCTACGGTATGTGCGATATGAAGTCTTTTGAAGCGGCGCGATTGTACCACTCGTTTGTCATCGGGTGCAGTTTGTTTTGCAAAAAGCTGGGCTCCGGGTGGACAATCGGGCGCGGGGGGCTGAACCTGAGTGCGGGGGCTTGCCCTGTTATTGTGCCTTTTCTTTGTGTTCGGGGGTTATCTCACCAGGGGCTTCTGATAGAATCGGCCGCAGGTTTTACAGGATGCGGTTCGCAACGGGCTGCTTTTGCTTCTGGATATGTCTTTCTCAAATATACGTATTGTGCTTGTCTGCACCACGCATCCGGGCAACATAGGTGCGGCGGCGCGGGCCATGAAGACCATGGGCCTGTCTTGTCTGCACCTGGTCAGTCCCTGTGATTTTCCGTCCGGCCAGGCACGGGCGCTGGCATCCGGTGCCACCGATCTTCTGGACAGGGCGGTTGTTGTCGAAAGCCTTGCCGAGGCTGTCGCTGATTGCGAAATGGTGATAGGTGCCAGCGCCAGGGTGCGGGGCATATCCTTGCCACTGGCCAACCCGCGCGACATGGCTGCCGAGGCCATTGGTGAGGCGGCCCGGGGCCAGGTGGCGCTGGTGTTTGGCCGTGAAGATCGCGGACTCACCAACGAGGAGTTATCCCTGTGTCACCGTCAGGTGCATATTCCGGCCGATCCGGCTTTCAGCTCGTTGAATCTGGCGGCGGCGGTGCAGGTGATCAGCTACGAACTGCGTGTTGCAGCAGGGGCAGGGAGTGAAGGGGCCGCAGAAGTATCTGTCAGCGACAGGGAGCGTCCTGTTTGTTCCGAACATATGGAAGATTACTATCGCCACTTGCGTCAGACGCTGGATGCCGTGGGCTTTTTCAAAAGTTGTAATCCGGATCGCATCATGGCCCGGTTGCGCTGTCTGTATGCGCGCAGCCGTCCGGATCAGTCGGAATACAACATCTTGCGAGGCATATTGTCTGAAACCCAATCTGCATTACAGCGCCGTCCGACCGACTGATCGTGCTGTGCCCGCCGCTGTGCCGGTCGCTGTGCCGGTCGTGCGGCTGAGTCCTTTCTCATGACGCCAGGCAGCCTGTCTGCGCAGGGGCAGGTGTGGCGCTTTGCTGTGCCCGTGATCCTGGCCAATATCTCGACGACCTTGCTGGGGTTGGCTGATACAGCCGTGTTGGGCCGTCTGTCTTCTACGGCTTTTCTTGGGGCCGTTGCCATAGGTTCCAGCCTGCTGCACCTGCTGCTCTGGATTTTTGGCTTTCTGCGCATGGGGACAACGGGTGAGGTGTCGCGTGCCTGGGGAAAACAGGATGGCCAGCGAGCACGGGACTGGCTGGTGCAGTCTCTGAGTCTGGCTCTGGTGCTGGGGGGGCTTGTGTCCTTGACCGCAACCCCGCTGTTGACAGCCTTGGTGCCGTTCTTCAAGCCGGATGTGGCCGTTGAGCCCTGGGTGATGCCCTACTGCACAGTGCGTCTGCTGGCCGCACCGGCCACGCTGGCCAACTATGTGGTGCTGGGGTGGCTGCTGGGTTGTCAGCGGGCGGGCGCTCCGCTGGTGCTGCTGGTCTTTCAGAACCTGCTGAATATTGTCCTGGACCTGTTTTTTGTTGTGGGACTGGGTATGACAGTGACCGGTGTTGCCCTGGCCAGTGTGCTGGCAGAATACGCTTCACTGGGGTTGGGGCTGGTGCTGTGCTGGCGGGTGTGCGGGGGGCTGTCAGGACGCTTGCGCTGGGCGGGAGCGGTGACCCTTTCTGGCCTGGCCGTACTCGTGACAGTCAATCGCCAGCTGTTGGTGCGCAATCTGTGTCTGTTATCTGTTTTTCTGCTTTTTGTGCTCTGGGGATCGCACGAAGGTGCGGCTGTATTGGCAGTCAATGCCTTGTTGTTGAATTTCTTTTTTTTGTCGTCCCAGGTACTGGATGGCTTTGCTTTCGCCGCCGAAGCCCTGGTCGGGCGGGCGTTGGGTGCCGGTCGGCCAAGCCAGGTGGTGAGTGTGCTCTGGGCCACATTGCTGTCATCGACCTTGTTGTCAGTGCTGCTGAGTCTGATTACTGCCCTGGGGGGAGAGGCCTTGCTGCGCCTCTTGACTGATATTCCCGGTCTGGCAGCCCAGGCGGCTCAGTTCCTCCCTTTTCTGGTTGCACTGCCTGTGCTGGGTGTTATCTGCTTCTGGTTGGATGGCGTTTTTATTGGCCTTGGTCTGACTGGTCTGATGCAGGGCACCATGCTGTTGTCCACCTGTCTGGTGTTTATACCCTTGGGCTATGGCACGCGTTTTATGGGTAACGAGGGGCTGTGGTTGGCACTCTGTGCGTTTATGCTGGTGCGCAGTGCCAGTATGTTGGGCTGCTTTGTGCCGGAGATGGGGCGCTTGTCTGGAAGCTGCTGTCGGTCAGAGGGGACCCTCAGTAGTCAGTAATCTGCTCAGGGCCCCGTGTCTGTTCTGTCTCAGGTGCTTCTCGCGTGGTTACCGGCTCGCCCCTGGCGGGGCACAACCGGTAAGGGCTGGTGTGCTTCCTAATAATCTGGAAAAGGGACTGGGAGAGTGCTCTTGTGCAGGTGTTGTTTGGCATCCAGCGATAGCAGGACCATAGCACGGTTGAATGCGTCCACTGTTTGATTGGCTTTCCCTTGATTGGCTGCCCGCGCTCCCGGTGCTCCCGGTGACGGGAGCTCTTGCCTCAGTATTGCGAGCGTCTCCAGCTGGTCGTCAATGAACTCTTTTTCCTCGCTGTCGTTTGTTTTGCCCCAGGCGTTGTTCAGGCCCTCCTCCATTTTATCGAGTGCGTCAAAAAAACCTGTGTGCATGCCGGATGTCGGATCGACATCCGGCACGGCCAGCTCCATGGCATGGCATTTGGCGAGTTTAAGATCCACTATATCTGAGGGTGAGTTGCCGGTCAGTGGCATAAGTGTATTCATTACGCGCCGGGAAAGGCTCATGCTTTTTTCGGTCACTGATGTCATTGAGTGTGTATCCCGCGTGTTCGCGGGTGGGCCTTCCCTCAGTAACTGTCCTATCTCTTTCTCAAGCGCTTGTAGCTTTTGGGCTGCTTGTTTTGCCTGCTTTCTCACGGACTTGTCCGGGTGTTTCTTTGCGGCAATTGTCAATACGTGGAGTTGGTCGCTGATCTGATAGTGAACAGTGCCGAGTTCTTTAAGCTGCGCTGTCATCTCAGCCTTCGCTTCTGGAGCCCTTGCCTGGTGTGCTTGTGTTTCGAGGAGAGTCCGGTTTACCGCTTCTCTTTTATCAACCCAACGCTCGCTGAGCACCTTCTGGTTTTTCCTGGCCTGAGCGACGAGCTTCTGCTTCGAGGGGTTGCCGGATAGCAGCTTTTTAGAGTCGTCCAGGGCTGCCATGTAGTCCCGCTCAGCGGTCTGTAGCGTTTTTATAGCTCGGGATGCCTCCTTCCTCAGGTTGTTTTTGCTGAGGTCTGGTAGCACCTCTTCCAACTGTTTTTTCAGGTCTCTGATGGTGTTGAGCTCTTCTTTGAGCTGTTCAACCTGCGTTTTTATCAGGCTGCTCTTTTCCTGGATAACCTTGGCGGCCCTTTCAGTTCGTGTGAGTGACGCTGCTGCGGCAATCCTGCCAATGTGTTTTTTACGCGGCACACTGACAAGGTTGCCGGGCGCCGTCTGACCCTTGTCTGCGATAACTTCGTTAGTTAGTGGTGGGGGAGTGATGCCCTGGCGCCGAAAGAGTTGATCGATCTGATCATCTGTCAAGAGTGCGGACTGTGACGCGGCTGCTTGCCTGGGCGCTACGTCAGGTTGCTGTTGTGTGCTTTCTTGCGGTGCCAGGCCGTTATCTACCACTGCCTTTGTCTCGTCGAAGGACAATCTCCGCTCTTTATCCTGACTGACCTGGCTGCTGGCGACTCTTTCCAGTACTGGACGGTAAGTCACAGGTGAAGAGTGTGGATTGGGTGGTGATATATGGCTTTTCGGTTCGACTGCAGTAGCTACGCGGCCTTTGGGAGTCGCGGCCGGTCCCTGGGCACTTTGGGGAAGTGGCGGCGGTGGTGGAGGTGGTGGAGGTGCGGCGCTGGATATAGAAGAGTTGTTCGCCATGGTGCAGTTCCTTTGCAAAGAGAAAATCCATTACCAGAGAGTCTATCAGAGACTGAACGATCTACACTGCCATCGGTGCCCGCTCACGGGCGTCAGTGATGTGCGGTCTTTGGGTCTTTGAGTTGCTGGTAGTACCAGGCTGGTAGATTCGAAAACAACCCGGGCGCATCAGTCAGCCAGTCGTGCTGCTGGGGGAGGTGCAGGCCGTTCTCGCAAAGGTTTTGTGTTGACAAGAAGACCTGACGCGATTGCAAGGGCAGCCGCCCTTTTGTCGCCTGGCTTTGCTCTTTTGTCCATCAGGCGTCTTATGGGGTGATGTGCCTCTTTACAAAAGCTGTGCACCGGTGGAGCTGTTGTGATTTCGGCAGGGCGTCTGGCAGCCATTGCCGGATGAGGCACCATCTGTTCTCTGGAGGGCTTTTTTACAGTTTTTGAAGTCGTAGCGTTTTGGGGTGGCGCGTCGCCAGGATCTGCAAAGACGGATTCTGGGAAGCTGCTTGCATCCAGCATGACAAGGAGGTGTTCTTCGCTGACCTCGCCGCTGACTTTGTTTTCCTGCAAGGGAGGAAGAAGCGGGTACCGGTGAGTGTTTTGAGGGTGCTGGTATGTTGTTTCGGCGGGGAGCCAGCCACACGCCCTTTTTTGCAGTGGGGGTTCGGCTGACCCTGGCTGAATCCGGCGGTGGCAGAGGTGCTGGCGGTATGGGTCCAGCGGGAGGCGAGGAAGAACCACGTACAGCCATAGTGCAGCTCCTGCGCAAAAAAATAATCCACTGGTGCGAGGTTGACAGGAATTGAGAGGGTTGCACTGCCGCCCCCCTCAACAGGTCCCCTGTTACAGGGAAGCTATTCCGGCAGGGGCTCCTGGCCCTTGATGAGCAGGTAGAGTTCGGTCAGCAGCTCCGGCAGCTGATCAGCCATATTCCGCAGCAGATCCTGTTGTTCGGACAATTTATTGAAGGGGGGCTCGTCGGCAAAAAGGCCCGACAGGGTGGCGATAGGCAGCAGCAGTTCTGTCACGGCGTCTTCATTATGCTCGAGCCAGGCGTCCTGCTGGGTCATATGCACTTCCATGAAGCCTGTGCACCAATCGGCCAGTGGGGATTCCAGCAGGGAGGCCTCGGTGTCAGGGACGGATGGCAAGGTAAAGGGGGAGTGTTCGTCATTGAACTGGCCGTCCAGTGTCACGAGCAGCTGACGCGTTGACTGGATGAGAGCCTCTGTCTCAGCTTCTGTAGCGGCAGGGGATGTCACCAGGGTCTGGACGATGTCCTCGGGGGTGTCCGGGCAGGGACTGATCACCTGGGCTGTCAGGAAACCATGGCCCATGATTGCGTCGCAACTCTCTTCATCGAGCTGGGCGCTGCGGGTCAGTGTTTGAAAGAGAGGGTGGTGGGCCAGTTGCGTATCGAAGTTCATGGTAGAGGTCCAGTTCGAGGATTCGAGGATATAGAGGATGAATCAGGATGCCATTCTGGGGCTTGTTACAATCTATGTACAATCCTGGCGCGCAATTTGTGACTGCGGGTTTATACTCCACCACTTCTCTTCGACCTGATCTTTATGTGGTAAGCCTATGTCAGATCCAGCATTGCGCGTGTTGGCTGATGTGTTTGGCTACGGCGGCTTCCGTGGCCAGCAGCGCAGCATTGTTCAGCAGCTGTTACAGGGTGGGCACGCTCTGGTTCTTATGCCGACGGGCGGTGGCAAGAGCCTCTGCTACCAGCTGCCGGCCCTGATGCGCCCGGGCACAGGTGTGGTGGTGTCGCCTTTGATCTCATTGATGCAGGACCAGGTGAGCCAATTGCAGCAAAGGGGCATTCGGGCCATGGCCTTGCATTCCGGGCTGTCCTTTGAGGCGCAGCAGGCCGTGTACGCCAGTGTCCTTGCGGGAGAGTGCAAGTTGCTGTACCTGGCGCCAGAGCGTCTGCTGGCACCGCGCATGCTGGCTACCCTGGTACAGATTCAGCTGGCACTGTTTGCTATAGACGAGGCCCATTGCGTAGCCCAGTGGGGGCATGATTTCAGGCCGGAGTATTTGCGTCTGTCTGTGCTGTGCGAGCGCTGGCCAACAGTGCCCCGTGTGGCATTGACTGCTACGGCAGACCTGCGGACCCGGCGAGAAATTGCCGCCCGGCTCCAGCTGCAACAAGCCCCCTGGTTCGTCAGCAGTTTCGAGCGCCACAATATTTTTTACCAGCTGGTTCACAAACGGCAGGCGCGCCGCCAGCTGTTGCAGTTTCTGCGGGATGAGCAGGCGGGACAGTCGGGCATTGTGTACTGTTTGTCCCGTCGCCGTGTTGATGAGTTGACAGCTTGGCTGCAGGAAGAGGGTGTTGATGCGCTGGCCTATCACGCGGGTCTTGATACTGCGCTGCGCACACGTAATCAGGAGCTTTTTCTTGAGGGATCGGGGCAGGTGATGGTGGCGACAACCGCCTTTGGTATGGGAGTCGACAAGCCGGATGTGCGCTTTGTGGCACACATGGGATTGCCGCGCAGCATTGAGGCCTACTATCAGGAAACTGGTCGAGCGGGACGAGATGGTTTGCCGGCCACGGCCTGGTTGGTCTACGACCTGCAGGATGTGATGCTGCTCCATCAGCTTATGGCACATCCAGACAGCAGTGACCAGATGTGTCAGCGGGAGCATGGGCGGTTGGGGGCGATGCTGGCTTTCTGTGAAGAGCTGGGATGTAGGACGCAGGCCTTGCTGCGCTATTTTGGTGAGGAACTGAACCAGCAGTGCGGCCATTGTGACTTGTGTGTTGAGCCGGTTCGAACCTGGGATGCGACTGACTGTGTCCGCAAGGCATTGTCTGCTGTGTACCGTACGGGGCAGTCCTATGGTGTGGGACATCTGGTGAACGTGCTATGCGGGCGATCCACCAAGCCGGTCAAAGAGCGGGGGCACGACCGGCTTCCCATATTTGCTCTGGGAAGGGGCGTGAGTGCGGACTGCTGGCGTTCTGTTTATCGACAGTTGCTGGCGCGTGGTTGTGTTGTGGTGGCGCCAGGGGGGAGGGGGTTGCGGTTGGCAGAGCAGTGTCGTCCCCTGCTGCGTGGTGAGTTGCGCATTGAATTGCGGCGGGATCAATATGAAACAAGAAGCCGGCCTGGCCACAGGGAGGTTTTCCGTCATGAGTGTGGCTTTCCGGATGGCTGTCAGGCACCAGTCCGGGAAGCGTTGCCGAGGCGGGAGAGTGCAGAGTGGAGCTTGTTGCCGCTGGAGAGAGGCTAGGCTTTCCTTTTGAGAGCCGGGAGTTTGGGGCTCGTGTGCTTTGTTTTGTAGAGCTGGCCTTGTGTGAGGGCTTTCTGGTGCAAATTGAAGTCGTTGGCAGTGCTGCTTGACGCTTGACGCTTGATGCAGAGAGTAACAGAGGCCACAGAGGCGATAGGGACGACGGCGGTTACAGGAGCTGCATACAACAGCTACAAGAACAGAAACAGCTACAGAAACAGCTACAGAAACAGCAACAGAAACAGCAACAGAAACAGCAACAGAAACAGCAACAGAAACAGC
>MPMQ01000108.1 GCA_002238585.1 Kistimonas sp. bin40
ATGAATGCCTTCTTTTATATTGGGTGCGGCTGTTTTCTTGCGACAAACAGGGCGGCCGGTGTTCGTTCGCCGTTTCGGCACATGAACTTGTCTGGCTGATTATTCCTTCTTCCTGTTCTCAACTGCCAGCTTGCCCGCCCCTTGGGCTTGGTGTCGATGTTTGCGGAGGGTGCCTGCAAAAAAAGGCTGATTCGGGGGAACTCTGGTAAAGCGAGCGGGTCGAACAGGCTCGGGTTTTGCTTCAGGCGATCGTTTTGTTCCGCCAGGACTGGTCCTGCTGCAAGAATCCGCGTTGTCCTTCATTCAGGAGAAGAAATATATGAATCCTGCCTCAAAACCTGTAGGTGCCGGTGAAGGCAGTGCAGTCCGGGATGCGTTGTTCAAGTGCCCTCATTGCGCACGGCGTTTCGTTGCGTATCAGCGTCAGGTTGTCCACGTTCAACAGGAACATTTCAAAATGCGTGGCATCAGCGGCTCTGGGAGCGGCTCGAGAGTCGTAGGGCGTGGGTTAAGTGCCGGAATGACGGCCGGGCCTTGTCCGCCTCGCCCTGCCATGACACAGGCCTGTGCGCTGCCAGACGATGACACAAGTTGCGAGCTCTCCGGTCTTCGGGATCCGAGTGCTGCACAAGGCGACGAGAGCAAAACCCTGATGCACGCGCAGTCTGGCACTGATGAGCCAGAAGCGATGGCAACTCTGGTGCGGCCACAGGCAGCAACCCGTCTTGGCAAGCCGTTCCGCTGTTGGCGTCCAGGTTGTGATGCCGTTTTCCGTGATCCCACAGCTCGGAAAGTCCACGCTTTGTCTGACGTAGTGCATGGGGCGCCATGGAACAGCGAGGAGGCCGCCGCTGCAATCTCCGAGCTGCTTGAGGCTGAATACGAGAAAATCAATAAGCGCTTCGGCGCGCCGGGCGTCTCCAGGCAAAATCCGGACCAGGACCCGTAGCGGGACGAGAGGCGCCGGGCCATTGTCCCGCCTTGCTCAAGACGCGTGCCGCGCCCGCAGACATGTGTGGTAGAGCCTGTAGCGGGTGGAGTTGCAGTGGGCGTGATCTCGGGTGCTGGGCCAACAAGACCGACAAGAATGGGGCTCATGGCGTTCGGGCGATTGACTCGCTGTGAATCATGTGGCCCTTGTCCGCTCTCCTTGCCCGAAGTTAATGCCAGATCGCAGAGCGATCCATGCCCCTCCTTTGATCGCGATGAGTGAGGCTTCCCCGTGCCATTTCTTTCCTGGCGTGATTGAAGACGACAGATTTCGGATGCACGGGCCTCTGGGTATTCGATCATGCAGGGCTTGATCCAGGTTGTTTCATCAGGGGTAGTCTTGTCGCTTTTTTCAGTGCACAGCAGCAATGGCCAGTGTCCCGGCCTCGGGTTCTCTCGGCTACTCAGAAGACTCTGCAAAAAAATATACGATGCAGGGGAACCTGGCAGGGTGAGTGCGTGTCTATTGTTTGCTGCGGCAGATTTTGCGTCCTTGGCTGTTACCTGTCAGGTCCCGGACGATTATCTATGCATCACGCGTCGTGCATTATGGCTCTAAAAGTGCTCGGCGGTGAGTTGAGTAGCCACAAGGACGCAGTGCGGCGCTGCCAGGTCGACGCTGCTTGATCGACGCTGTAGAGGCCTCGTAGAGACGTTGTAGCTACCTCGTATAACAGGACCCACCGATCTGTTGTAATGCACGTATGTGGGCGTTGAAGGAAGTCCGCCTGTCTTGGGTCGGGGGGCAGCCATCGGCCAGACCGGGCCGAGACAGTACAGTGAGAGCCATTTATCTCGTTTCGACTGCGACGCAGAGCATGGGAACGAGATATCTCTTCTTTCCATTCAGGGACAATCTTGTCCCTTTCTTCAGTGCATAGCCGTAACGGCCCGAGAGCCGGCTCCAGGCTTTGGCGGCTGTGCAGAATGTCTTGCGAAAAAAAATCTGATTCTGGGGAACTCTGGCAAAGCGAGCTTGTCTCACGGTGGCAGGTTCGGCTGTGCTGGTCGTTATCGTCCAGCAGGGCTGGTCCTGCTGAAAGAAAATCAAATCATCCTTTATACGGGAGAAAAACCTTTATGAACCCTGCATCAAGTTCTGCATTCGCCAGTGGAAGTAGAGTCGTCCCAGACAAATTGTTTAAGTGCCCTTGTTCCAGGGGCTTTAATACATTTGCGTGTTTGAATAAACACATTCTAAAAATTCATGGTGGCACCAGGCTATCCCAAGGCGCGTTGAGAGGCACGCAATTAGTAAAGCGTGAGATGGAGATCAGAAAGGAATGCTTACCGATTTGCCGTAGTCTTAGTCCGGCTCTGAAGGAAATCGACCGAGCCCAGGCCGGTGAGACCAGCTATCGGTCAGCCTTGGCCAAAGCGGAGGAAAGCGGACTGTTTAGCGATGAAACGCGACAAAAGCTACAGCTTGCGGAAGAGCTGCTACCACTGACGCGCAAGGAAACAAAAAATGCGCAAGTGGTGGAAGACTTGGCTGACACGGAAGATGAGTCCGACACGGAAGATGAGTCCGACACGGAAGATGAGGTGGGAGTGAAAGGCATCGGTGGCGCGCTTGATGAAACGCGACAACGGCTACAGTTGGGAGCAAGTCTGGAAACACAGATAGAAGAATTGAAAAAACGGGAAAAACAGTTGGAGAACGCTGGGCAATAGGAGAGGACGTCTGTCTGCGTCGGGGCTGCGGAAGCTCTTTGGGAGCTCCCTCTCCGGGGCATTTCGCACGCTCACCGACAGAGTGCATGGATAGCTGGAAGACAGTGAGGAATCCAGGGCAGCAGTCGCCGAGTTGGATCTGTTGGTGACCAGGGATGTAGGCCGCGCGTGCATTATGGCTATAGCAATTGCTCTGCGGCGAGAAGAGTAGCAGCAAGGACGCAGCGGAGCATGCCAGCACCGTGCCCACCAATCTTGTCTGGTACACATATGCGGGCTTCAGAAGAAGCCCGCTTGCCGTTGGGTCGGAGAGCCCAACTATCGGCCAGATCAGGCCGAGGCTGCACAGTGAGAGCGATTGACAGTGTTCAGACGCAGAGCATGGGCAAGAGCTATCTTTTTCCATTCAGGGGCAGTCTTGTCCCTTTTTTGAGTGCACAGCAGCAACGGCCAGAGAGCCGGCTCCAGGCTTTGTCGGCTATGCAGACTGCCTTGCGAAAAAAAATCTGATCCTGGGAAACTCTGATAAAACGAGCTGGTCTAACCAGGCCAGATTCGGCTGTGGTGGTCGTTTTTGCCCAGCAGGGCTGGGCCTGCTGAAAAAAATCGAATCGTCCTTCATTGTAGGAGCCAAACCTTATGAATCCTTCATCAACTGCCGCATCTACCAGTGGAAGTAGAAGTCGTGTCGTTCCAGACGAACGGTTTTATTGCCATGGTTGTTTCAAGGGTTTCAAGTCGCCCGAGGAATTGCGTACTCACATCAGACATGGGCATGCCGACCAGAGCCTGTACCAACGCGTTTTCATGAAAAAGGAAGTAGTAGAGCGCGAGGTTGAGGCGAGAGAACAATGCTTACCGCTGTGCCCTGGTGCTGGACAGGCTCTGAAAGAGGTGGACCGTGCCAGGGGCAGTGAGACCAGCTATCGGTCAGCCTTGCCCCAAGTGGACGAGAGCGGACTGCCTGGCGATGAAGCGCGACAACAGCAACAGCTTGTGGAAGGACTGCGACCACTGCAGGAAAAGAAAGAAAAAATTTCGCAAGCGGCAGAATTGGCTGAAACGGAAGATGAGTCCGACACGGAAGACGAGTTCGAAGTGAGGGATCTCAGAGCCCTGATCGGTAAAACGGGAAAAAGGCTACAGTCTTGCGCATCAGTGGACGCACGGGTAGACAAGTCGAAAGACGTTTCGCAAAAGCTCGACCAGAAATCCAAAGGTAAGGTCCCGAGCGGTTACCTGAGATTCAACTGAATAATTAAGGTTGTGCGGTGTACTCCCTTTGCATGGCATTGACCGGCGATTAGCCCGGCAGCCGCTGCGTCTGCAAGCCCTGAGCGCGCCAGGTTGCAGGCGCGGTCAAGGCAAGGGCAAGCGATCAGGGGTGTTGTTTACTCCAGACTTTTTCAAGACGCGCGTCGCGTCCGCAGCGCATTCGGTAAAATTTATAGCGGATGGGATTGCGGCGGGCGTAATCCTGGTGGTACTCCTCGGCGGCCCAGAAAGGGGTGCGAGCGATCAGTTCTGTGTGAATCTTTTTGAAAAGACCAAGGTCTTCGAGTGCCAGCAGCGAGTCCGTGGCGGCTTTCTTCTGCGCAGGCAGATAGAAGATAGCGGAGCGGTATTGAGGACCTCGATCGCAGAATTGCCTGTTTTCGGCGGTGGGATCGATGCTGCGCCAGAATTTTTCCAACAGCTCCCTGTAGCTGACCTGGGCCGGATCATAGACAACCCGGACGGCTTCCAGGTGGCCTGTTTTCCCGGACGAGACCTGCTCGTAGGTTGGATTTTCTTCTTTTCCACCGGTGTAACCGCTCTCGACAGACTGCACGCCTTTGACTTTTTCAAAGTCGGCTTCGATGCACCAGAAGCAGCCTCCGGCGAACACTGCGTCTTCAGTCATGGGGGCAGAATCCTTTTTGATGTTCTCGTTTTTGATGTTCTCGTTCGTTGCGGCTGCAGCAGCGGAAGTCAGTGGCAAGGGGCTCAGCACACCGACAACCGATACAAGAAAAAGACCGCGAAGAGACAGACGTCGTAACACAACCAGACTCCTTTCCAGATTTACAGAGTTACAGATTAACGCACCACCCCCAACCGGGGCTCCAGGGCCTGGAGCTTATCCGTTGATGAGGTAGTGCGTGATAATACTGGCAATATAACCGGCTGCCACGGCCCAACTCCAGCGCAAATGCCCTATGAAGGTGTAGCGTCCCTGTGCAATGCCCATCATGGCAACACCCGCCGCTGAGCCAACGGCCAGCAGACTGCCGCCCACGCCGGCCGTGAGCGTCACCAGCAGCCACTGGTAGAGGCTCATCTCGGGGTTCATATCAAGGATCGAGAACATAACAGGGATGTTGTCTATGATCGCTGACACCAGTCCCACACCAATGTGGGTCCAGGTATGCCCCAGCTGGCCGTACATGGCACCGGAAAGCAGCTGAAGATAGCCCAGATAGCCCAGTCCGCCTACGGCAAAGATAACGCCGAAAAAAAACAGCAGCGTATCCCACTCGGCATCACTTACCCTTTCAAAGGGATCAAGTTTTCCGTACTGCTGCTCATACGCCTGCTGCTGTTCAGGTATGTAGGCCCCGGCACGCATTTTCAGCTGCCAGGTATACATCATGAGCAGGCCCAGACCGGTCAGCATCCCCAGATAGGGTGGTAGATGCAGCCAGTGTTCAAACACAATCGCCAGCGCCACAGTACACAGAAACAGGGCACATACCGATAGTGCACCAGGGCGCAGGTCGACCTGCTCCTCACCGGAACCGGGAGAACCGGTGGGCAAAAAGGGTGTCATCAGCAAGGCTGGCACCAGGTAGTTGACGACCGAGGGAACAAACAGCGCAAAAAACTCAAAGAACGCCACCTTGTTTGCCTGCCAGACCATCAGCGTGGTGATGTCGCCAAAAGGACTGAAAGCCCCTCCCGCATTGGCTGCAACAACAACATTGACCAGTGCGGGCGTGATGAACTCCGGTTTCTTTTTGGTCACCGCCAGCACAATGGCTCCCATCATCAGCGCTGTTGTCAGATTGTCTGCCACGGCAGACAGGAAAAATGACAGGATACCGGTCACCCAGAACAACCCTCTGTAGCTGAAGCCGTGACTGATCAGCCAGGCGCGCAACACCATGAAAACACGACGCTCCTGCATCATGCTGACGTAGGTCATGGCCACCAGCAGGAACAGAAGCAGCGCTGCGTATTCCGCCAGAATTTTTTCCAGTACATGATCCAGCGGGTCCAGCCCTTGCTGGTGCGCAGCCAGGGAGACAAATATCCAGATACAACCAGCAGCCACCAGCATGGGCTTGGATTTGCGCAAATGCAGCTTTTCCTCGAGAACGACCGCCAGGTAAGCCGCGACGAACACGGCCAGGGCAGCCGGCGCCAAAGGGTGGCCCGTCAGATCAACGGCGGCCGCCTGTGCCAGAACGGGCACTGGGGCAAGGAGACTCAGCAGTGCGAAGAAAGTCACTGATACTGACAGTAAAGACGGCATAACCGGCCACCTCCCAAAGGTTCGGGTAGTTGCACACGGGGACAGACAGAGTGAGGGTATATAACACACCGGTGCCTGTCGATGGGTGATTGATGCCCTGTCCTTCCGCGCCCGGGCTGCAGGTGTCTGCCGGAAGAACAACGCTGACTGGCCTCGCTGGTACGGCATCGGGGGGTGTCACGGCCTCGCTATAGCCCTATAATCCCCCCCACCTCCCGCATTCATCTTTCGCCAGGTCATGACAGTCCGTACCCGTATTGCCCCCTCCCCTACCGGGGATCCTCACGTAGGCACGGCCTACGTTGCCTTGTTCAATCGCGTTTTCGCCCGCAGCCAGGGCGGACAGTTTTTGTTGCGCATCGAAGATACCGACCTTCAGCGCAGTACCCGCGCTTCTGAGCAGCATATTCTGGAAGCCCTGCGCTGGCTGGGGCTCGATTGGGATGAGGGACCGGACAAGGAAGGCCCCTGTGGTCCCTACCGTCAAAGCGAGCGTCAGGCACTTTACGCGCGTTATGCCCAGCAACTGCTGGATCAGGGCCATGCCTTTCGCTGTTTCTGCACGCCTGACCGCCTTGCTCAACTGCGCAAGACGCAGGAAGCCAACAAGACGCATCCGGGCTACGATGGCTGCTGCCTGCATTTGTCAGCCGAGCAGGCTGATGCCAGGTGTGCATCAGGCACGCCGTACGTCATCCGCATGAAAGTGCCCGGGCAGGGCAGCTGCCAGTTCAACGATATGTTGCGCGGCACCGTCTCCATTGACTGGAGTCAGGTGGATATGCAGGTATTGGTCAAGGCCGATGGCATGCCCACTTACCACCTTGCCAATGTCGTTGACGATCATCTGATGGAAATTTCCCATGTCATTCGTGGTGAGGAATGGCTCAGCTCTACGCCCAAGCATGTGCTCCTGTACAGCTACCTGGGCTGGGAGCCGCCCTGTTTCTGTCACCTGCCGCTGCTGCGCAATCCGGATAAAAGCAAACTGTCCAAACGCCGCAACCCCACATCCATCACTTACTACAGGGATATGGGATACCTGCCGGAGGCCCTGCTCAATTACCTGGGCCGTATGGGCTGGTCCATGCCAGATGGACGAGAAAAGTTTTCTCTTGCTGACATGACTGAGCACTTTGATATCAGCCGGGTCTCTCTGGGGGGGCCGGTCTTCGATCAGGAAAAACTGTCCTGGCTCAACGGCAGCTGGATCCGGGAAAACCTGTCACCCGAGGATCTGATGCAGCGCCTGTACGCGTGGCGCTACAACCAGACGTATCTGGCGCAATTTCTGCCATTTGCCCAGTCACGCATAGAGCGTCTGAGCGATCTGGCACCGCTGACCGGTTTTATGTTCAGCGGTCTGCCGCAACTGACGCCCGACCAGTTCGCACACAAGAAGCTGGGCGAGGCAGAAGTGCGCAAGCTGCTACAGTACGTGCTCTGGCAGCTGGAATCACTGTCCGAGTGGACACGCCAGGCCCTGTTCGATGCTATCAAGCAGTTGGCGCGGGCTCTGGGCATCAGTACCGGCGACTGCATGCAGCCGGTATTTGTGGCCATGGTTGGCACTACTGACAGTTGGTCGGTGGTCGATTCCATGGCCATTCTGGGAGCAGACGTTACCCGGGGGCGTTTGCGTCACGCGCTGGATGTGCTCGGCGGCCTGTCCGGAAAGCAGCAGAAGAAACTGGAGAAAGAGTTCCAGCGCCTGATGAACGCCGGATCCGCGTCCGAGACTGCCGTGGGGGAGCAGGTTCCATCCCCGGCAGGATCTGGAGGCGATGCCTGATTGAGGCAATCACCCGCCGGCCCGGCGGGAGGCGGTCTTCCCTCCCGCCGGGCTGTAGCATCCAGAAACGGCGAGGCTCCCGGCTTTTTTGACGGGGGCTTCTTGTCTCCAGGCCTTCCCCTGTCAGCCCGTCAGGGGGGCTTCTCTGCGCTAACGCTTTCGTTACCGGGCAGCGCCCTGATTCAGTAGCCGACACACATTCTGGTAATAGGGCTCATCCATATACTCCCTGCGTCTCTCGTGGGTCACGTAAT
>MPMQ01000109.1 GCA_002238585.1 Kistimonas sp. bin40
TTCTTCTTGATTTCCCGTTCCGCCCTTGCCCCACAGATTCAACCAGGCCATGGCCGCCCTCCAGAAAGTGTGAACCGGACATCCGCGACTCTGGCGGTCGAGGCCATCAATAACAAACCGTCCCCGCGCAGGCTAAGAGAGCTGGCAGCCTCGCAGGCTGCCGCTGCCGTTGCGGCCGAAGCCCTGCGCTCGACACAGGAACTCAGCCAGAACCCGACCTCAAACCGCTACGACAAGGAGGATGAAAATCTGCTACTCGGCTTCCGCGCTTTTCTGCAATTCATGGACGAGGGGCGCTCACTTCCAAAAGAAAACACGTCTGATAACGGCCCTGTCGCGGCAGACAGATCCCAGCCCGAGGACGCTCGAAATATTCTGGCTGAAATTCTTTTGAATCATGCAGGGGGAGAGCAGGCACCATCCCGGGAGCAGCAGAGCGGAATATCCTGTTTCCTTGAACGGCTGGACCAGCTGACAAATGCGTCCAGGCTCAAGCCCGGCGACAAGGATCCCTTCAGCACACTGGCGCAGCGAAAGGACAGCCAGGGGCATAGCCTGCTGTATCAGGCTATATCCAAAGAGATAATTCCTCTGACGCAATGGCTGCTGAATACGCAACCCTCGTCTTCCTCCTTGACGGCTCCTTTCACCGGACCACAGGATGAAAAAACCTCCCCCCTGCACCTGGCGGCGGAGAAAGGGCTCAAGGAAATGGCCAGCTTGCTGCTGGACAAGGGCGCTGATATCGACGCTTCTCACTGGGGAGAAACGCCTCTGCATAGGGCCGCAAGCTGTGGACACACGAATATAGTCGATCTTCTGCTGAAGAAAGGTGCTGATATCAACGCCCAGACTCTTCGAGACCTCCAGTCTCCCCTGCACTTTGCCGTAGAGCGTGATCATACGGAGATAGTCGAGCTTCTTCTGGACAGTGGCGCCGATGTCAATGCCCAGGCTCTATACGAAGGGCGCCCCCTCCACCAGGCTGCTGCCCGGGGGCACATCAAGATAGCCTCTCTTCTTCTGGATAAGGGGGCTTGTGTCAACGGCCCGGATATATACAACAATGTCCCCTTGTTCTTTGCTGTCACGAATCGAGAAATAGAGATGGTCCGTTTTCTTTTTGACAGGGGGGCTGATGCCAGTCCCCAGAATCGGGATTACGAGACCCCCCTGCTGTGGGCTGCCATGCATAACCAGTGTGAAATGACCGCTCTTCTTCTGCGCAAGGGTGCTGATGTCCATGCCTCCAATAAATACGAAGAATCTCCCTTGCACCTTGCGGCCGAAAATGGAGAAATGAAAACGGCCGAGCTTCTTTTGGACAATGGAGCTGATGTCGAGGCTTTAAACGGAGAATACCAGGCTCCCCTGCAGAAGGCTGTTGTGAATGAGCATTGGGAGATGGTGAATTTTCTATTGGGCAGGGGCGCCGGTAACGAAGGCTTGAATAAATGTAGCCAGTATTCCCTGGTCAGGGCTCCCTGGAAAAAATATCCGAGGATAGCCAATCTTGTTTCCCACTATGCTATTGATGTCCTCGATGAGTGAGTTCCAGCAAAACCGCACCATCTGGCGGAACAAAATCCAGAGCCGGATCCTGCTGCTTCAGGCTACACAGGGTTTCCACTGAAAGGTCATTCACCTGCCGAGCACAACGCCAAACTGGAGGTTTCTGCAATCAGTCATGAGAAGAGAGCCTTGCCTCCCGTTCAACCGGCCAGAAAGCGGGCGTCAGTTGACGTATATATTGCGGCTGTGACACACTCGCCTGCCCCACCGCTGGTGGGGCCTCTTTCTTCTTCCCTCCCTGAGCTCGTCGATTTTTTTACAGGAGTTCTTCTTGCGTCACCTTCCCTCCCTTACCCCGAATTTTCAGCCAGCCCATTCCCGCCATCCAGCACACAGGCACCCGCTGTCCGGGACTGTGCCGGTCAAAAGCATCAGCAACAGACCGTCTCCACCGAGTCTACAAGAGCTGGCAGCCCCGCTGACGGCACCTGGCATTGCAGCCGAGGCCCTGCGCTCAGAGCAGATACTCAGGGAGCAACCGACTTACGCCACCTTGAACGAGGAGACCGAATATCCAATACAAGCATGCAACAAGATTCTGAACCTCATGGATCAGGGGCGCGCAACCGCAAAAGACAACGCGCAAGGCAAGGGGCCTGTCAGGCCCCATCAGGATAACGCCCTCCAGGTTCGAAAACTTCTGGCTCAAAGTCTTTTAGGTCATGCAGGGGAAAAAAGGCACCATCCCAACAGCAACAAAGCGGAATCGCCCTGTTCCTTGATTACCTGGACATGCGGAGCAAGTCCAGACTGGGACCCGGTGAGGAGGATCCCTTCAGCACTCTGGCCAGACAACAGATCGACCAGGGGCATAGTTTACTGTATCTGGCCATATCCAACGGGATGATTCCGTTGACCGAATGGCTGCTGAAGACGCAGCCCTCGTCCTTCTCTCTGACGGCTCCTTTCACCGGATACAAGGACGCAAGGACCTCGCCCCTGCACCTGGCTACCATGAATGGACATGTGACGACGGCCTGTCTGCTGCTGGACAAAGGTGCGGAATCAAGAGCTCAAGACTCCCCTGCACCTGGCTACTGCCAATGGACATATCAACACGGTTGCTCTTCTTCTGAGCAAGGGTGCGGATCAATCCCCTGAGTGAATTCGCTCAAAACATTCCACGTCTGACTGAACATCACAGCACCAGAACCTGGCTCATCTTTTTCAGGCGACGCAGCCTGCTCACTGGAGGGTCGCCAACCAACGCAAGACTGTGCCGAGCGCACGCAAAAGGCCCGTCATGCGCCCCCGCAGGGGGCAGTGCTCCTGACTGAAAGCCTCTCTGTCCCGTCCAGAGTGGGCTCAGCCGAACAACACTTCAGAAGAAGAGCTGATGAGCATTCCAATGCCACTCTTGTTTCGGTCAGGCTCCGGCCAGTGAGGAGAAGAGCACCTTGCCAATGCCCCTTCACGCCCCCTTCCGTCAGCGGGGAAGACCAAGGTCAGTTGACGTCAATCTTGCGGCCGTGACACACTCGCGCCCCGCACCCTTTGAGAGCCCGCTTCCTCCTTTCTCCCTGATTTCGTCATGCTTGTGCAGGAGTTCTTCTTGATTTCCCGATCCTCCCTTGCCCCACAGATTCAACCAGGCCATGGCCGCCCTCCAGAAAGTGTGAGCCGGACATCCGCGACTCTGGCGGTCGAGGCCATCAGTAACAAACCGTCCCCGCGCAGGCTAAGAGAGCAGGTAGCCTCGCAGGCTGCCGCTGCCGTTGCGGCCGAAGCCCTGCGCTCGATGCAGAAACTCAGCCAGAACCCGACCTCAAACCGCTACGACAAGGAAGATGAAAATCTGATACTCGGCTTCCGCGCTTTTCTGCACTTCATGGACCAGGGGCGCTCACTTCCAAAAGAAAACACGCCTGACAAGGGTCCTGGCGCGGCAGACAGTTCCCAGCCCGAGGAGGCTCGAAATCTTCTGGCTGAAATTCTTTTGAATCATGCAGGGGGAGAGCAGGCACCATCCCTGGAGCAGCAGAGCGGAATATCCTGTGTCCTTGAACTGCTGGATCTGCGGACAAACGCGTCCAGATTAAAGCCCGGCGACAAGGATCCCTTCAGCACCCTGGCGCAACGACAGAACAACCAGGGGTTCAGCTTACTGTATCTGGCTATATCCAACGGGATGACCCCGCTGACAAAATGGCTGGTGGATACGCAACCCTCGCCTGCCTCCCTCACCGCTCCTTTCACCGGACCAAAGGATCCAAAGACCTCCCCACTGCACCTGGCGGTGGCGAAGAGGCTCAAGGAAATAGTCACTCTTCTGCTGGACAAGGGTGCCGACGTCAATGGCCTGAATCAATACGGCGAGGCGCCCCTGCACCTGGCTGTAACCAACAGACAGAAAAAAATGATCCATCTTCTGCTGGACAAGGGCGCTGATATCAATGTCAAAGATCTGGATGACCTCGCGCCCCTGCACCGCTCTGTACGGAACAAGGACGCCCAGACGACAGCTCTGCTTCTGGACAGGGGGGCTGATGTCGATACTCAGGCTCAATTCGCCGAGGCCCCCCTGCATTGGGCTGTCGTGAATGCTGACAGAGAGATAGCCAATCTTCTTCTCGACAAGGGTGCTGATACCAGCGTTCAGGATGTCAAAGGACGCTCGCCCCTGCACTGGGCTGCCGCGACGGGAGCCTGGGAAATGGTCGATCATCTTCTGGACAGGGGGGCTGATATCAAGGCCCAGGATCAATGCGGCGACTCTCCCCTGCACCGGGCTGCCCGAAATGGAGAAATGGAGACGGCTCGTCTTCTTCTGGACAGGGGAGCTGATGTCAATGCCCCAAATCAAAACGGCGACGCCCCCCTGCATCACTCTGACATGCATTGGCAAATGGAAACGGCCCATCTTCTTCTGCTCAGGGGAGCTGATCCCAATGCCCTGAATCAATACGGCACCACGCCCCTGGACACGGCCATCGCAACAGGAAACAGGACGCTCATCCAGCTTTTCCTGGAGATGGGGGCCGATGTCAATGCCAAAAATCAATTCGGTACTACTCCCCTGTACGGGGCTCTGCTCACGGCAAAACAGAAGATAATCAAGCTGCTGCTGCACAAGGGGTCTGCCAATCCCTCTGAGTAAATTCGAGCAAAGCCTCCGCCGCTGGGGCTGAACAACATCATGGCACCGGAACCGGCTCTACCTTATTGAGGCTGCACAGCCTTGCCACTAAAAGGCCGGCTGGCCTGCAAGCTACAACTCAGACAGCGCAGAAGAGGCCCTTCGGACTCCCCCGTCGAGGGGAATCAAAAATCATGAGATCCCCTCCTTGAAGGCAGGGGGGCTGGTTCTGTGTGAGAGCTGCCCAGGCGTGCTCTTGCGCGTCGCTGTGGTGGCTTTCTGCTGCCAGCGTCTTGACGGCCCTCCTGAATTCACCGGCGAACCGGGCCCCTGACAATGCAATCGCCAGCTCCCGCGACAGCTCCTGTAACACGCCCGGCAAGAACCCGCCGCCACCACCAGCTCCAACGCCGGCGCAGGTACTGACACCGCCCACGCACGCCAGGCCGCGCTGGCGGATCATGAACGGCGCCATCTGACGGCAGCCTCCTGCCCCAGGCACAGTGGATAGAACCGGAAGATGTGGCAGAAGAAGAGCTGGCGAGCATTGCAATGCCACTCTTGTTTCGGTCAGCCTCCGGCCAGTGCAGAGGAGAGCACCTTGCCAATGCCCCGTCACCCGGCAGAAAACATTAATGACAGTTGACGTCAATCTTGCTGCCATGACACACTCGCGCCCTGCGGCCCTGGAGGGCCCGCCTCCTCCTTTTTCTCTTCTTTCGTCATTGATGTACAGGTGTGTTCCTTGATTTCCCGTGCCTCCCTTGCCCCACAGATTCAACCAGCCCATGGCCGCCCTCCAGAAAGTGTGAGCCGGACATCCGCGACTCTGGCGGTCGAGGCCATCAGTAACAAACCGTCCCCGCGCAGTCTGCAAGACCTGGTAGTCTCGCAGCATGCTACCATTGCGGCCTGCGCCCTGCGCTATAAGCAGATACACAGCCAGGACTCGACTCAAAACCTCGGCGGCTCGCAGGACGCAGTGCTGTCACACAACTTCCACGGTCTTCTGAACCTCATGAATCGGGGGCGCTCACGCCCCGAAGAAAGCACGCCTGACAACGGCCATGTCGCTGCGGGCAGCGACATGGGCGAGGAGCCGGGAAACCTTCTGGCTCAAACTCTTCTCCACCATACAGGGGGAGAGCAGGCACCATCCCGGGAGCAGCAGAGCGGCATATCCTGTTTCCTTGAACTGCTGGACCAGGCGAGAGACACGTCCACACTCGCGCCCGACGCAGAGGATCTCTTCAGCACCCTGGCGCAGCGACAGGGCAGCCAGGGGCATAGCTTACTGTATCTGGCTATATCCAACGAGGTGACTTCTGTGACTCAATGGCTGCTGAATATCCAACCCTCGTCTTTTTCTCTGGCCGCTTCTTTCACTGGACAAAAGGATGAAAAGACCTCGCCCCTGCACCTGGCTGTGGCGAAGGGTCACGCGGAGATGGTCGAGCTTCTGCTGGGCAAGGGTGCTGATGTCAATGGCCGGGATCAAAACGGCAATATGCCCCTGCACCTGGCTGTGGAGAAGGGTCACCAGGAGATGGTCGAGCTTCTGCCGGGCAAGGGTGCTGATATCAATGGCCGGGGTCAAAACGGCAATATGCCCCTGCACCTGGCTGTGGAGAAGGGTCACGAGGAGATGGTCGAGCTGCTGCTGGGCAAGGGTGCTGATGTCAATGGCCGGGATCAAAACGGCAATATGCCCCTGTACCTGGCTGTGGCCAAGGGTCACGAGGAGATGGTCGAGCTGCTGCTGGGCAAGGGTGCTGATGTCAATGGCCTGAATCAAAACGGCAATATGCCCCTGCACCTGGCTGCAATCAATGCACAGCTGGAGATGGGGAAACTTCTTTTGCGAGCGGGTGCTGGTATCAATAGCACGAATCAAAACGTCAATATGCCCCTGCATCTGGCGGTAGCGGGCAGCCAGACAGAAATGGCCAGATTTCTTCTGGGCCACGGGGCTGACATCAAGGCTCGGGATGGCCTGGGACGCTCGGCTTTGCACTGGGCGGTCCGGGCTCAAACCATGCAGACAGTCAAGCTTCTTCTGGACTGGGGGGCTGATGTCAACGCCCAGGACCAAACCTGCGACTCGCCCCTGCACTGGGCTATAACGCGTGATAACAAGGAGATAGCGGATCTGCTTCTGGACAGGGGGGCTGATATCAATGCCCGGGACCGAATGGGCGCGTCTCCCCTGCACTGGACAATAGCGATTTCAAACAGGAACATGGCCGCTTTGCTTGTGGCCAAGGGTGCTGACGTCAAGGCGCGAGATAACAACAGCTACTCAGCTATGCATTGGGCTGCCGCGCAGAACGACAGTGAGATAATCGATCTTCTTCTGGACAAGGGGGCTGATATCAATGCCCGGGACACAAACAGCGCCTCTCCCCTGCATCATGCTGTCATCTCTGGAAAAATGGAGACGACCACGCATCTTCTGAACAAGGGAGCTGATGTCAATGCCAAAAATCGACGTGGAGATTCTCCCTTGCACAAGGCTGCCCTACATGGACGAATTGAGACAGTCAAGCTTCTTCTGGGCAAAGGAGCTGATGCCAATGCCCAAAATCGACATGGGGATTCTCCCTTGCACAAGGCTGCCGCACATGGACGAATTGAGACAGTCAATCTTCTTCTGGGCAAAGGAGCAAATATCAATGCCTTGAATCAACAGAACGCGACTCCCCTGTACCAGGCTGCTCTGCATAGCCAGTGGGATATGGCCAATTTTCTGCTACACAGGGGCGCTGATACCTGGCCCGGGAATCTGGACAGCGATTCTCCCCCGCGCCAGGTGCTTTGAAGGAATATACACAGATAGTCGATCTTCTTCTGAACGCCACAACCCGCATAGGGCTTAACATCTACGAGTAACTTTGTGCCCTGCCAGATGCTGCCGTTTTCTATGAGAGCGGGTGATGAAATCTGAAAAATAAAGCATCCGGGCAGGGCTCTACCTTGGTGCCAGTGGAGCCAACGATGACCGGCTGACAAACTGCAAACCGGCACGACCGGGAAAGTTGCTCAGAACCGGGAAAGTTGC
>MPMQ01000110.1 GCA_002238585.1 Kistimonas sp. bin40
CTTACCACTTGGCGACATTCTTCTGGAGATACGTGAAAGCTTCGTCAAAGAATGCGCACTTAAACGGGAGGCTCTGGCTGGGGTGGCAGGACTCGAACCGGTGGATGCCGGAATCAAAACCCATTGCCGGTCGGCGACATCACAATAGATATAACCAACAACTTCCTTAAAGTAAGGACAGGTTTCAGAAAGGTTCTACCAGAGATTCTGGCTGGGGTGGCAGGATTCGAACCTGCGCATGACGGGATCAAAACCCGTTGCCTTACCGCTTGGCGACACCCCAACAGATCCGCACTACAGCTTCTTTAAGGTATGGGCAGTTTTCCACAGAATTCTGCCAGAAGATTCTGGCTGGGGTGGCAGGATTCGAACCTGCGCATGACGGGATCAAAACCCGTTGCCTTACCGCTTGGCGACACCCCAACATAAGCACTTTAAACAGTGGTAGCCAGGGGCAGGCTTGAACTGCCGACCTCAGCATTATGAGTGCTGCGCTCTAACCGACTGAGCTACCTGGCCTCAAAGGCTTGGCTGCGCATTCTGCTGAAAAGCGGGGGGGCTGTCAACTGTTTTTGTGCATGAAATAACTTTGTCGGTCACCGGGCGGCGCCGGAGAGAGGCTCTGACCACAAACCCTGTAATGCACGGCCAGAAAGGAGGCACTCAGCCGCAAGTTTCTGTTATGATGCGGCGCGATACAGACCAGGGCGCAGGGACCGGCAGTGGCAGCAGAAGCGGCACGGCAGCAAAAGGAGGGTACTGTGCGGCACAACAAAATATCTCAGGCTCCTGTACCTATGCGGTGGGTTGGTCCGATCAGGATCAGGGGCGATGTTGTGGACGAAAAGGTCCAGGTTCCGCTGGCGACCTATGAAACCCCGCTCTGGCCTTCCGTGGGGCGCGGGGCCCGGGTGTCATGCCTGGCCGGTGGCATTCTGGCCACGCTCGTTGATGAGCGCATGACGCGCTCTATCTTGCTGGAAGCGCCCTGTGCGGCAGAGGCCGTTCGTCTGTGGGCCAGTCTGTCGCAACGCAAGGAAGAAATGGACGCCCTGGTGCGGACATGCAGCCGCTTTGCCCGCCTGATTGACATGCACTACCAGATCGTGGGCAACATGCTCTACCTGCGACTGGAATTTTCTACAGGTGATGCCTCTGGTCATAATATGGCCACGCTGGCGTCTGAGCGTTTGCAGAACTGGATACTTGCGCAGTACCCGGCCTTCAAGTACACGTCATTGTCAGCAAACTTCTGTACGGACAAAAAAGCCAGCGCGGTCAACGGCATTCTGGGAAGAGGGAAATCGGTTGTCTGCGAACTGACTGTGCCAGCGGATCTGTGCAGGCGTCGTCTGCATACAACGCCGCAGGCCATAGTTGATCTCAACATCAAGAAAAATCTCATAGGAACCCTTCTGGCCGGTGGTATACGTAGTGCCAATGCCCACTTTGCCAACATGTTGCTGGCTTTCTACCTTGCGACAGGGCAGGATGCGGCCAATATCGTGGAGGGTTCCCAGGGGATAGTGCACGCTGAGGTCCGTGATGAGGGGCTGTATTTTTCTGTAAGCTTGCCGAATCTGATCCTGGGCACTGTCGGCAATGGGAAAGGCAGCGCCAATCGAAGCCAATCGGAAGCGGGACTTGGCTTTGTGGATGACAATCTGACCCAGCTGGGGTGCAGAGAAACACGTGAGCCCGGTGCCAATGCCCGCAGGCTGGCGGTGATCTGTGCTGCCTGTGTTCTCTGCGGTGAGCTGTCATTGATGGCAGCCCTTACGAACCCGGGCGAGCTGATGGCAGCCCATCTCACTCTGGAGCGCTGAGTCCGTATGTCGGAGAATGATAGCTGCAACAATCCCACCAATGCGCGCAAGCTGGAGCACATCCAGCTGGTCAGCCGTCACATGGACACAGTCACAGCAGACAGCAACAGTTTTGATCTGATTCGCCTGACTCACCGGGCCTTCCCCGAGCTGGACTTGCGGGCGGTGGATAGCTCGATCGAATTCATGGGGCGTCAGCTGTCGTTCCCGCTGCTGATTTCTTCCATGACGGGCGGGGACCACGCGTTGGCGCGCACCATCAACAGCAATCTGGCTCAGGCGGCCCAGCGCACGGGTGTCGGCATGGCGGTAGGCTCGCAGCGCGTGATGTTTGAAGAGCCTGCGGCGCGCTCCAGTTTTGCGCTGCGGGCATTCGCGCCGGACAGTCTGTTGCTGGCCAACCTGGGCGCTGTGCAGCTCAATCATGGTTTTGATCTGGCACACTGCCAGGATGCTGTGGAGACTGTTGGTGCAGACGGGCTGTACTTGCATAGCAATCCCTTGCAGGAGGCGATCCAGCCGGAAGGCAATACTGATTTTTCGGGCTTGCTGGAAAAAGCGGGATCCATTGCACAGCGACTGGATGTGCCTCTGGTGATCAAGGAAGTGGGGTGTGGTGTGTCTGCAGCTGACATATCGGGACTCATAGCCCAGGGAATCGAGTATATAGACCTGGCTGGCCGTGGGGGGCTTTCCTGGAGCCATGTTGAGCACCTTCGCGCACGCAGTGCCCAATCGGCCGGACTTCTTTTTCAGGATTGGGGCATAGCTACGCCTTTGGCACTGAAAAACGCCTCCCCTTACAGGGACAGGGTGCAGCTGATTGCCAGTGGCGGTGTTCGTAACGGCATTGATATGGCCAAGTCTGTTATACTCGGTGCCCGCCTGTGCGGCATGGCAGCACCTTTGTTGAAACCGGCCATGGAATCCGTGGACCGCGTCGTAGAAAAAATTGAGGCCGTGCGACGCGAGTTTGTCACGGCCATGTTTCTGATGGGTGTATCCTGCGTTGCCTCCCTGCGCGGCAACACGGACCTGATTCTTGAAGACTTCACCTGATAGTACGCTATGTTCGTCGGCATTGATGATATCAGTTTTTATAGTTCCGGCATGTATTTGTCGTTGTCCACTCTGGCGCAGCACAACGGGGAGAACCCCCAGAAATACCGGTTGGGTCTGGGGCAGGATCGTATGGCGGTGCCTGGGCCGGATGAGGATATAGTCACCCTGGCGGCTGATGCAGCCTGGCCTCTGGTCAATGATGAAAATCGCCACCGCATATCAACCGTTCTTTTTGCAACGGAATCTGGCATTGACTACTCAAAATCGGCGGGCATCTATATGCACCGATTACTGGGGTTGCGTGACAACTGCCGGGTAGTGGAACTCAAACAGGCATGCTACAGCGCGACAGCGGCCGTGCAGATGGCCTGTGCCCTGGTGATGAGAAGACCTGAGGATCAGGTGCTGGTGATAGCGTCGGACATTGCACGCTATGGCCTGGGGACACCTGGCGAGGCGACACAAGGTTGTGGCGCGATAGCCTTGACGGTGAAGGCCAGCCCCGGGTTGCTGGCAGTGGATCCGGTTTACGGCTGTCACAGCGAGGACGTCATGGATTTCTGGCGTCCCACCTACATGGATACAGCCATGGTAGACGGGAAATATTCCACTCTTGTCTACTTGCGCGCCCTGCTTGCCAGCTGGAAAAACTACCAGGACGATGGCGGAGCAAGCTTCACAGAGCTGGCCCGGTTTTGCTATCACCTTCCTTTCACCCGCATGGCCGAAAAGGCTCACCGCAAGCTGGCCGGTGCTGAGGGGGAGCGTATTGACGAGCACCAGCTTGAGGAAAAGATTGGTCCCGGGCTTCTCTACGCTCGCCAGACGGGGAACAGCTACAGTGCGTCGCTGTATATTGCGCTGATCTCGTTACTGGAAAACGATGAAGAAGACCTGGCAGGCAAACGGATCGGTCTGTTCAGTTATGGTTCGGGATGCGTGGGTGAATTTTTTTCGATGGTCGTGCAACCGGGATACCAGAAGCGCTCCCGACGTTCGACGCATCTGGCGTTGCTGGAGAACAGGCGAGAGCTGGACTATGAAGAATATGCCCGCCTGTTCCTTTACGCATCGCCCATCGATGGCAGCGCTCATGAATTTCCTCGCAGTGCGGCGGGTCGCTACAGGCTGGCGGCTCTGGAGGGTCACAAGCGTATCTACGAGCAAACGAGCCCTGGATTATGAATCCTGTTGAGTCATCAGGTTTTGCCGTAAGAGCAGGGGCCCCTGGCAAGATTATTCTTGCCGGCGAACATGCTGTTGTTTACGGAGCGCCGGTTGTGGCGCTGGCGGTCGCGGTGCGCGCCCACTGCGAGGTTCGCGCTCTGGCTGAACCTGTTGTACGACTGGTGTTGCGGGACCCTGACCAGATGGCGTTTTGTGCGGTGTCGGGTCTTGAGCCCTTGCGCAACGCACTTGATCGCCGCTGGGCCTCCTGCATGACTGGACGAATGGCTATATCCTGTTTGCTTGCGCACCCGGGAGATCTTTACTTTTATGCCCTGGCTCTACTGCGTGAGCATGCACCGGATGCTGTTATGCAAGACGGTGGTGCGGAGATTGTTCTCGACTCGCAGATTCCCGTAGGGTCTGGTATGGGGTCTTCGGCGGCGACGCTGGCAGCTGTGCTGGCGGCTGTGGCTGAAACCTTTCGTGTAAATTTGACCAGATCAGACTTGTGCACCATGATCAGTCGGGCGGAGCGCCTGCAGCATGGCTGCAACAGCAGCATTGATCCCCAGGTGACAGTGCACGGTGGCATGGTGCGGGTGGGCAAGGGATACCGGGAACTGAGAGAGCCTCCTTCCATCTCCCACTGGTACCTTGTGCACTCCGGGGTGCCGGATGTCAGCACCGGGGAGTGTGTTTCCGACGTGCGTCATCGACTCGGATCCAGCGATATATGGAGCGAGTTTCACCAGGTTGTTACGGAGCTGGAGCGGGCGTTTTTGGGCCGCAACACGAAAGACCTCAAGCACTACATGCACCAGAATCATCAGCTTCTTGTTGATATCGGTGTGGTGCCGACTGGTGTCCAGTCTTTTATAAGGGAGCTGGGCACTCGCTATGATGCGGCGGGGAAAATAAGCGGAGCAGGAGCCGTGCGCGGTGAGAAAGCAGGATGTGTTCTGGTTTACAGCGAGCTCTCGATTTCTGATCTATGTCGTGATTATGGATTTTCTGTCACCAGGTTGCGATGCGATTGCCAGGGCGTCCGCTTTTATCCGGACCATGCCCGCAGCAGTGTTCTGGCCGCATCCTGTGGCTAGGACTGGCGTCGTCAAAGTCGTCAAAACAGCTTGGCGGCCTCCAGCACGGCATGGTCGGGGGCGGCGTTGTTGCTGTCCGGGTGCTCTGTGAAAGAAGTTGTTGTATCAGCGCCGGGAAGCATTATGTTGCTGGGTGAGCATGCGGTTCTGCATGGAAACCCGGGGATTGTCTGCGCTGTCGACAAAAGGCTACGGGTGGCAGCGGTGCCGCGCACTGACCGACGGGTCATCATTCGCTCTCCCCTGGGTGATCTGGATGGCTATCTGGATCACACGATGGAGAGCCACACGCACCGGTTCGTTCTTGCTTTGCTGGCGCGCTGGCGTTCTCGTCTTTCCACAGGGTTCAACCTGACCATAAGCTCGGATTTTTCGCACGAAGTGGGCTTGGGATCTTCGGCCGCTCTGACGGTAGCCGTTGCTGCCGTTTTGCGGCGCTTGTCTGGTTTACCCCTGCGTCAACGCGCCCTGTTGGATGAGTGTCTTTCTGTCGTCAGACAGGTACAGGGGCAGGCTTCAGGAGCCGACCTGGCGGCGGCTATTCACGGAGGCGTTCTTTGCTACCGTCCTGTCACGGGGGGGGTTCTGGCCCTGGGAAACACACTGCCACTTGCTCTCTATTATTGTGGTTACAAGATGCCGACGCCTGAAGTGATTGCCCTGGTGGAGGCTCAACGTGCCAGTTTATCGCTGCTTTACGACAGACTTTTTCAGGTGATGGGGGAGTGCACGCAACAGGCTGTCAGTGCGATTCAGAGTGGAGACCTTCCGCAGTTGGGGCAATGCATGAATGTCTATCATGGGCTTCTCGACAGCCTGGGAGTTTGCGACAACACCCTGGCATCGATGGTATTCCATTTGCGAGACCAGGGTGCTCTGGGAGCCAAGATATCAGGATCGGGGCTGGGCGACTGTGTTGTCTGTCTGCTGAACCCGGGGCAGCAGGCGCCGGAGATGCCAGCCTTTTCTGATATGGGTATTGGTGTGTCGGCGCGGGGTGTGGCTTTTGAATCTGAAACCGATTGAGGCAGCCTCCCGCCTGCTGTCTGGTTTGTCTCCTGATCCTGTTGACTGCTTCGAGTCCTTTGCGCCGGTCAATATTGCCCTGTGCAAATACTGGGGGAAGCGCGACCGGGATCTGAATCTTCCGGTGACCGATTCGCTGTCCATTTCTCTGGGCGAGTGTGGTTCAAGAACGCGTGTTTGTTGGCTTCCGGACGCCAGCGCGGATGAAGTTTTCATTAATGGGTGCCAGGTAGAAGCTGATACTGACTTTTATCGCCGCGTGGTGTGCCACATTGATCTTTTCAGGTTTCTGGTCCCGGGTTATTTACGGGTCGAGACTGTCAATGATGTGCCGACAGGAGCGGGCCTGGCGTCATCAGCTTCTGGATTTGCTGCTTTGACGCGTGCTGTGGCGGGTCTGATGGGTGTGCGTCTGGAGCCGCAGGTTATGTCGCTTCTGGCCCGGCTGGGCAGTGGCAGTGCCTGTCGCTCGATCTATAGCGGTTTTGTTCGCTGGCGCAAGGGTGTCAGAGCAGATGGGATGGACAGTTATGCGCAGCCCTTGTCTGCACACTGGCCGACGCTGCGTGTGGGATTGCTGACACTGACGGCAGAAGCCAAGAAAACGGGGTCGCGTCAAGGGATGAGGCGCACGCAGGAGACCTCAGTGCTTTACAACAGCTGGGCGGAGCAGGTAGGGCAGGATATGGAGAAGCTGGAGCGCGCGCTGGCCGTCCAGGATTTCGACGGGCTCGGTCAGGTGGTGGAGCACAACGCCATGAGCATGCATGCCACCATGCTGTCCTCCTGGCCGCCCTTGCTCTACTGGCTTCCGGACTCGGTGAAGGCTTTGCAGCGGGTGTGGGAACTGCGCGAGGAGGGTGCTTCCGTTTACGCCACCATGGATGCCGGTCCCAATATCAAGCTGCTGTTTGAGTCCCAAACGGAGCCATTGGTGCGAGACTGCTTTCCAGATCTGCAAGTCATAGAGCCCTTCGCCTGAAGTCGTTTTGGTATGTGAGCTCTTTCCATAAGGCTGCCCGGATGTTGGGCGGCCAGCCTTGGTTGGTAGTTATTGTCCAATCTGCAACAAGAACTGATGTGCTGCTGAGTGCTAGCCTGAATCCTGTGCAACGGCTTTGGACGCATTGGGGTTGTTGTTGCACGTATCGAAATGGCTTCATGCGACAGACGCAGACATCATCTGTCACGCACACGTAATAGAGGCAGGTGCCAGTTGTCATGTGCAGCCTCTTGTCCTGTCCTCTTGTCCTGTCCTCTT
>MPMQ01000015.1 GCA_002238585.1 Kistimonas sp. bin40
TTGGTTGACGAACGGCGTCGCCTGGGCCCGGACGAGGAGTTCAGGTTTGAGCGTCTGAGGCCCACGCTTGTAAACATGCAGACTTTTGTGCGTCACATCCGTGCCAACAAACAGTTCCCGCAACCGCTGACGCCAGGGGAAGACAAGGCCATGGCCTGGGTGGAAAACAAAACGGCAGAGCTGCTGGCGGCCAAGGTCCCCTACAAGCGCACCGTGCATCTGGCGATGGCGTTCATGATCCTGTGTGAAATTGTAACGGACAGGCAGGTGTTGGGGCCTTTGAAGAAAGAGAAGCCGGCGTTGTTCAACGTCTACTCCGAAAATAAGATCGACAAAATCAAGAAGTGGCCCGAGCATTTGTACACCCGCACATCCAGCGAGGCTGAAGGGTTTTCGACAGCCCGCCTGGATCCGGAGTGGGTGGCATCGCTGTGCTGGGGCGGTAACAATCCCGGAGGAGAGGATGAGAAAACCTGTCTCTTGACGGAAAGTTATACAATGCAGCATGCACTGCAGACTCTGGTGGAAAATCACGAAGTTGTTGTTTTTCCTACCTTTGCAGCACTGAGCCTCGAAGATTTTTGCCGGTTCAGTCACCTGCCTGTGTGTCCCATCGGGATGATTACCAGCTATACACTTAACGCGGATGGGCAAATGATGAGTCCGCTGCTGTTCTTCGTTCATGATCTTGTACACATGGGCGACTTGGCACTTGTGGGGAAAAGTGGATACGAGAGCAGTACGCTGGCGGCAAGGGTTCTTTGCCGGCCTGGGCAGCGTCTGGCCTGGCGTCGTTTGTTGCTGGACAAGACACCGGCTTGTCTGGCTTCGCTGAAAATCGACACCGCCTGTATGTTGCTTCATTTTCAGCTTGTCCATGAGTACTGCCCATCGGTATACGCCCAGGATATGGACAAGATCGCTTCCTGCTTTTTGTTCTTCCTGAAAGAGCTGGCCAAGCCCCGCAGGGAAGGCTGGAGAGGTTACGAGGACATTTACCGGAATCTTACAGACATTCAGGCCGCCACAGCGGCTCTCTGGGCGACGCGCCTGTGGCAAGGCTGGCAGGCGACGGATTTCGGTCAGATGAAGCACGAGCAGCTGGATGCCTGTGCCCGGCGCTTTGTCGCCGAAGATCTTCCCCGGCTGAAGGTGCACCTGGGTTTTGTCAGCCTGTGCAGAGGCCGGCTAAGGCACGAGTTTATCGAGTGGAGTGAGCCCGGCGCGTCCAGCCGTTCTACCCCGATAGGGGTTCGCCTCACACAGGAATTGGCGGACGGATATTCATTGACCATTTTCAGAACTTGTGACAAGCAAAGCGATCTTCGTCATCTGGATAACACGGATCTCGCCTATTTTACGGCACTGGCCTTCCCGGATTCGCGCCATAAAATGATAGACAGAATCCGGATTCCTTTTCCAGAGGTGACATTGTTCGCCCCTGAGCCGGTGCCAGGGCTCGAAGTCAAGGATACAGTGCCCCGGTACGCCTGAGAGTCGGGCAGGAAGGAACTTTTGCAGGCGCTCGCTTTCCAACATTCTGCTGTTCATAGCAACGCAAAAGGAAGGAGATCCCTGTGAATCCAGGTCATGTCGTCGGTGCCAGGGCACTGACCTCCACACCTCTTGAGCCCCATTCTTCTGCAAATGGCCAGGCATCGAGTCAAGAACGCATCGTACGACAGCATCTTGCCGCTGCAAGCCTGTGCACGCCCGGTGATCCAGCAAGACACTCTGTGGAAAATGCACAACAGCAGCCCACCAGACCGTTGGCCATAAGAGAAGTAGCCATCAATGATCCGAACCTTCGCATCAATTATGTGCCCGAGGCATGCCGCACACCACTGGAGGGACTGCCCGAGGCAGATCCCCGGTGGCAGCGGGAATTACAGGCAGCATTGATACCGGACAACTGGTGGAAGAAAGATGGCCAGTCGCCAGCGTCTGTGGGTATCTATGAGGGCTGGGTTCAGGAAAGGCGCAGGGCGGAAGAAAATCGTGAGGAATTCAGGTTCCTGCCTTTGATGGTGACCCTGAAAAATATGCAAACGTTTGTCGCCCACATACTGGCAAACAGGCAGTTTCCTGCGCCTCTGACCGACAAGGAAACCAGAGCCATGGCCTGGGTGTACGAAAAGTCGGGAGAGCTTCTCAAGGATGGTGCTCCCTACAAACGCACGGTGCATCTGGCGTTTGCGCTCATGATGCTGTGTGAAATTGTGACGGACCGCCAGGTGTTGAGGCCCTTGCAACGAAAGAAGCCGGAACTCTTCAAGTGGCATGTCTCACAGTCGAGGAACTGGTCCGGACAGCTCAAGCCTGATGGATGCCTCAAGGCGGGACATTTTTCGGCCGCAGCCCTGGATCCGGAGTGGGTGGCACGGCTGTGCTGGGGTGGCAATAATGCCGAAGGCGAGGATGAGAAGGTGAAGCTCCTGGCCGAAAACGACTATCAGTTGCGCTATGCGCTTGAGTCTGTGCTGGATGTTCCCTGGATTCTGCTTGTTCCCTCTTTTGAGACATTGAAGATCGATGATTTTTGCCGGTTCAGCCACCTTCCCGTGTATCCGGTCGGGATGAGTACAGCGTATCTGCTCAATGCCGATGGCATTATGCGTAGTCCTTTGGTGTTTGCCGTGCATGATCTGGGGCATATGAAAGAGCTGGCTGTCGTCGGGGAGCCAGAAGAGAAAGCAGAGACCCACCAGCGCGGTTGTGTGCTGGCCAGCTATGTGAAGCGCCTGGCCTGGCGTTGCTTGCTGCTGGATCAGACACCGACGCATCTGGGCTTGCAGGAGCCGGATCCTGCCTGGGTCTTGCTCATGTTCCGGCTGTTACATGAAAACTCACCCGCCGAGTGCAGAGTGTCCATGAGGGACTTTGCGTCGGGCTTTTTATTCTTGCTGGAAGAGCTGGCCCATGCTCGCAGGCAAGCCCGCAACGGTTACGAGAAAATCTACAGGGATATCACAGACGCTCAGGCTGTTACGGCTGCATTCTGGGCAATGCGTTTGTGGCTGTGCTGGCAGGCGGCAGGTGAGGGTCCCGTAACACAAGAGCAGCTGCACGCCTGCGTCGAGAGTTTTCTCAAGAAAGATATTTCCTTGCTGCAGGAGCATCTGGACTTTTTCGACAGACACCGGGGAGTTTTACGACACTTGTTTGTTGAGCTCTGCGAACCCTCTGCTGTGAATGGCGACAACGTATTGGTTTGCCTCAATGATGCATTTGTAGGGCAAGAGGGGATGATCTTGTTCAGTACGTACCATGAGGCCAGCGGTCTTCATAATTTTGATAACACTGATCTGGCGTATTTTTCGGCACTGACCTCCCCGCAGCTGCGTCAGAAAATGGCAGACCGAATTGGTGTCTCTGTGCCAGATGTGTCGCTATTGGGGCTTGATGATGCGACGCCAGAGTCCGGGGCCATGGATGCCGGGCTATTATTGGGCCTTGAGGATCTGATGCCAGAGCCTGAAGCCATGGATACAGACCCCATGCCTGTCTGACGGACAGGAACTTTTGCGTCCCTCCCCTATCCACCCTCTTGCTCTTTATCTCATAAAGGAAAGAGGGAATGTCTCGTGAATCCGAATAGTACCCGGTGCGTCGATGCACTTGTATCCGCACCTCTGCGGCCTGAGGCCCGTTCCCCTGCAGATTATCAGCCCTTGAGCCAGGGACGTGTTGTACAACAGCATCTGGAAGCTGTCAGCCAGTGCACATCAGTTGGTGTTGAAAGACAATCAAAAAAAGAGGAAGAACCGCAGCTACAGCGGCATCTGGAGTTATTGAAAATCACCGGGGTGTTTTACGTTCCCTGTTTGTTGAACGCTGTCGTCCCTTCGGGATGACTGATGACATAACAGGGGTTTCTTTCTCCGCTGAATTTGGGGCATGCCAGGCGTGGAGCCTGTTTGATGTATACGATTCTTTCAGCGATCTGTGCAATCTGGATAACACGGATCTGGGCTATTTTGCCGCACTGGGCTCTCCGGCACTGCGCAAGGAAATAGCACCGCGGACCGGTGCTGCGGTGCCGGAGCTGAGGCTGTTCGGCCTGGATCCGATGCCAGCGCCCGGGCACGTCTGAAGGCCGGGCAGCAGGAACTTTTGCAGGGGCTCGCGTTCCAAGGTTCTGTTGTTCATAAAAACAGAAAAGGAAGGAGCTCCCTGTGTATACAACTCATGTCGCCGGTACCAATGCACCAACCGCCAGGCCTCCTGAGGCCCGTTCTCCTGCAAGTATTCAAACCTTGAGTCAAGGACGCATCGTACGACAGGATTGTGCAGTTGTGCGCCTGTATGCGTCATCTGGTGCACAGATGCACTCCCCCAAAGAAGCAGAACCGCAGACTGACCAGCCTGTGGGCATAGGCACAGGGTGCCTCAGTGACCCGGATCTTCCCATCAATTATGTGCCAAAGGGATGCGCATCACTGGAGGAGCTGGTGCCCAGGCCAGATCCCAGGTGGCAACAGGAATTACAGGCGGCATTGGTACAGGACAAATGGTGGAAAGAAGACGCCCGGGGAGATGAGTCGCTGCTGGAGTATCAGCAGTTGGTTGACGAACGGCGTCGCCTGGGCCCGGACGAGGAGTTCAGGTTTGAGCGTCTGAGGCCCACGCTTGTAAACATGCAGACTTTTGTGCGTCACATCCGTGCCAACAAACAGTTCCCGCAACCGCTGACGCCAGGGGAAGACAAGGCCATGGCCTGGGTGGAAAACAAAACGGCAGAGCTGCTGGCGGCCAGGGTCCCCTACAAGCGCACCGTGCATCTGGCGATGGCGTTTATGATCCTGTGTGAAATCGTAACGGACAGGCAAGTATTGGGGCCTTTGAAGAAAGAGAAGCCGGCGTTGTTCAACGTCTGCCTCGAAGATAAGGTCAGCAAAATCGATGAGTGGCCCAAGCATTTGAACACCGGCACATCCAGCGAGGCCGAAGGATTTTCGACCGCCCTCCTGGATCCGGAATGGGTAGCGTCGTTGTGCTGGGGTGGTAACAACCCCGGAGGTCAGGATGAGAAAACCTGTCTCTTGGCGGAAGATTATGCAATGCGGCATACACTGCGGACTCTGGTGGATAAGCACGAACTTTTTGTTTTTCCTGCCTTTGAAGCACTGAGCCTCGAAGATTTTTGCCGGTTCGGTCACCTGCCTGTGTGTCCCGTCGGGATGATCACCAGCTATGCACTTAACGCGGATGGGAAAATGATGAGTCCGCTGGCGTTCTTCGTCCATGATCTTGCACACATAAACGCATTGTCACTTGTGGGGAAAAGTGGATACGAGGGCCAGAAGCTGGCGGAAAGGGTTCTTTGCAGGCCAGGGCAGCGTCTGGCCTGGCGTTGTTTGTTGCTGGACAAGGCACCGGATTGTCTGGCATCGCTGAAAATCGACACCGCCTGTGTCTTGCTTCTTTTTCAACTTGTCCATGAGTACTGCCCATCGACCTACGCCAGGTATATGAATAACATCGCCTCCAGCTTTTTGTTCTTCCTGGAAGAGCTGGCCAGGCCCCGCAGGGAATACTGGAGAGGCTATGAGGACATTTACCGGAATCTTACAGACCTTCAGGCCGCCACAGCGGCTCTCTGGGCGACGCGCCTGTGGCAAGGCTGGCAGGCGGCGGATTTCGGCCAGATGAAGCACGAGCAGCTGGATGCCTGTGCCCGACGCTTTGTCGACGAAGATCTTCCCCGGCTGAAAGAGCATCTGGACTTTGTCAGCCGGTACAGAGGCCGGCTAAGGCACGAGTTTATCGAATGGAGTGAGCCTGGCGCGTCAAGCCGTGCTACCCCGATATGGGTTCACCTCACACAGGAACTGGCGAACGGATCTTCAGTGACCATTTTCAGAACCTGGGATCAGGGAAGCGATCTTCATCATCGGGATAACACGGATCTCGCCTATTTTACGGCACTGGCCTTCCCGCAGTCGCGCCAGAAAATGGTAGACAGGATCCGGATCGCTTTTCCAGAGACGACACTGTTCGCCCCTGAGCCGGTGCCAGGGCCTGTGCCCGAAGTCATGGATACAGCACCCGGCCATGCCTGAAGGCCGGGCGACAGGAACTTTTGCAGGGGCTCGCTTTCCAAGGTCGTGTTGTTCATATAAATGGAAAAGGAAGGAGCTTTCAGTGAATACAAATCATGTCGACTGTGCCACTGCACTGACCTGCATGCCGCTGCCAGGCAAGAGGCGTTCGTCTGTAAATGGTGAGCCCTGGAGTCAAGGACGCGTCGTACGACAGCATCTTGTCGCTGCGAGCCCGTACCTGTCAGCTGATGTAGGAAAACACTCCCCGACAGATGCAGAACCGCAGACCAGCAGGCCTTTGACCATCAGCATGGCGGCTATCGGTGCCCGGGATCTTCCTGTGAACTATTTGTCGAAAGGGCACTCCCCGCTGAAAGGCCTGGTACCTGAGCCCAACGCCAGATGGCAGGAAGAATTGGTGGCGGCATTCAAACGCGACAGCTGGTGGAAACAAGATGCCTGGGGGGATGATTCGCTGCGGGTGTACCAGAAGTGGGTTTCCGACCGGCGTCGTCTGGAGCCGGGTGAAGAATTCAGGTTTGAGCGTCTGATGTCCACGCTTGAAAACATGCAGACCTTCGTGCGTCACATCCGTGCCAACAAGCAGTTCGCAGAACCTCTGACACCAGCGGAAGACAAGGCCATGGCCTGGGTGGAGGACAAGACAGCAGAGCTGCTGGCTGCCCATGCCCCCTACAAGCGTACAGTGTATCTGGCTGCTGCGCTTATGGTGCTCTGTGAAATTGTCACCGACAGACAGGTGTTGGCACCTTTGAAGCAAAAAAGGCCGGAGCTGTTTGATCGCCATGTCGAAAGGATCACGAGGAGGGCCGAATACCTGATGACCGACGACCCTGACGACCCCGGGTCTTTTTCGGCCTCGCGTCTGGACCCGGAGTGGGTGGCGTCGCTGTGCTGGGGCGGTAACAACCCCGAAGGTCAGGATGAGAACGTCCAGCTTTTGGCCCGCTATTGTCAGATAGACGATGGCTTCAAGCGTATGCTGGACAATCCCGAAGCTGTGGTTTTCCCCAACTTTGATGCACTGAGTCTTGAAGATTTTTGCCGGTTCAGTCACCTGCCCGTGTACCCCATCGGGATGATCACTACCTATGCGATCAATGCCGATGGAATAATGATGAGCCCCCTGGTGTTCTTCCTGCATGACATAGGCCATATGCAGCGTATGCGCCTTGTGGGGATGGGAAATCATGCGGCGACAGCAAGTGTGCTTGCCAGGCCTGTGCAACGTCTGGCCTGGCGTCGTTTGCTGCTGGATGAGACGCGGCGGCTCTGTGTTGCGTCACAGAAAGTCAATGATGCCTGCGCTCTGTTGTTGTTTCAGTTTTTGCATGAAGAATATCCAGTAGGCTGTGCATCCTCGATGAAGAGCGTTCATACCGGCTTCCTGTTCTGTTTGACGCTGCTGGCTGAGGCGCGCCGACGCACCAGGAACGGCTATGAAGACATTTATCAGTCTGTCACAGACGGTGAGGCCGCCATCGCCGCACTCTGGGCAGTGCGTCTGTGGACGCAGTGGCAGGCTGGAAGTCATCAGCCGGTGGACAAAGCGCAGCTGCGAGCCTGTGCGCAGCGCTTTGTCGCTGAGGATGCCCGGCAGCTACAGCGGCATCTGGATTTTATGGAAACGCACAGGGGTGTTTTACGTCATCTGTTCATTGAGCGCTGTCGTCCCTCCTGGATGACTGACGACATAGAGTCTGTTCGTTTCCCAGCTGAACTTGCGAAATGTAAGGCGTTCTACCTGTTTCAGACACACAATGCTTTCGGTGATATTCGCAATCTGGATAACACGGATCTGGGCTATTTTGCCGCACTTCCTTCGGCGGAACTGCGCAAGGCAATAGCACAGCGGACCGGTGCTGCGGTGCCGGAGCCTGGGCTGTTCGGCCCGGATCCGGTGCCAGCGCCCGAAGTGATGAATACAGCGCCCGGGCACGCCTGAAGGCCGGGCAGCAAGGAACTTTTGCAGGCGTGCGCGTTCCAACCTTCTGTTGTTCATAAAAACAGAAAAGGAGGGAGCGCCCTGTGAATCCAAGTCATGTCGTCCGTGCGAATGCACTGACCTTTACGCCTGTTGAAGTCCATCCTCCTGCAAGGTTTGAGGCCTTGAGTCAAGGGCGCATCGTACGACAGCAGCCTGTGGCTGCGCACCTGAGCACTTCAGGTGACGTAGAAATAAACTCCTCACAATATGCCGAGCTCTATACCAGAAAGCCTGCGGCCATAAGCACAATAGCCATCAGTGACTCGCAACTCCCCATTAATTATTTGCCGAAGGGATGCCGTGCACCACTGAAGGGGCTGGTGCCCGAGCCAGATCCCAGGTGGCAACGGGAATTACAGGCAGGATTGATACAGGACAACTGGTGGCAAAAAGACGCCTGGGGAGATGAGTCGCTGCTGGAGTATCAGAAGTTGGTTGACGAACGGCGTTGCCTGGGCCCGGACGAGGAATTCAAGTTTGAGCGTCTGACGTCCACGCTCGTAAACATGCAGACTTTCGTGCGCCATATCCGTGCCAACAAACAGTTCCCGCAGCCCCTGACGGCAGGGGAGGACAAGGCTATGGCATGGGTGGAAAACAAAACGGCAGAGCTACTGGCGGCCAAGGTCCCCTACAAGCGTACCGTGCATCTGGCGGTGGCGTTCACGATCCTGTGTGAAATCGTAACGGACCGGCAGATATTGGGGCCTTTGCAGCAACAGCAACCGGTGTTGTTTGACGCCGGCCTGGCTAAGGTGAAGCAGTGGCCCAGACTTTTGAACACCAGCAAATCCAGCGAGGCCGAATGTTTGCCAACCGCTCTCCTGGACCCGGAGTGGGTAGCATCGCTGTGCTGGGGCGGTAACAACCCCGGAGGGCAGAATGAAAAAACGCATCTCCTGGCTGCAAAATATTATCTGAGGTATGCACTTGAGACTGTGGTAGACAACCCCGAAATTGTGCTTTTCCCGACTTTTGCCGCACTGAATCTTGATGATTTTTGTCGATTCAGTCACTTGCCTGTGTTTCCCATTGCGATGATCACCAGCTATGCGCTCAATGCGGACGGGCAAATGATGAGTCCCCTGCAGTTCTTCGCCCATGATCTTGGACATATGGGTCTCTTGTCGGAAGTGGGGATGAGCAGTCATAAGAGTGAGAAGGCCGGGCATAGAGCGCTGGCCAAGCCGGCACTGCGTTTGGCCTGGCGTCGTTTGTTGCTGGACAGGACACCGAGCTGTCTGGCAGCGCTGAAAATGGACGCAGCCTGCACCCTGCTGTTTTTCCAGCTTATACACGAGCACTGCCCGGGGCTGGTCGCTGAGTATATGGAAAATATCGCTTCCAGTTTCTGTTTTTGCCTGGAAGAGCTGGCCGAGGCCCGCAGGGAGAATTGGAGAGGTTACGAAGATGTTTACCAGGGTGTGACAGACACTCAGGCCGCCACAGCGGCTTTCTGGGCGACGCGCTTGTGGCAGGGCTGGCAGGCGGCAGGTTTCGGTCAGATCAAGCACGAGCTGCTGGATGCCTGGGCGCGACGCTTTGTAGAAGAGGAACTTCCCCGCCTGAAGGAGCACCTGCGCTTTGTCAGCCTGTATAGAGGCAACTTGCGGCAAGCGTTCATCAAATGGAGTGCCCCTGGCGCGTTAAGCAGTGGAACCACAGCATCGGTTTATATCCCGGCGCAATTGCAGGGCACAGGTGGAGCGAATCTTTTCAGTACTTACGACAAGAGGAGTGGTCTTTGTCATCTGGACAATACAGATGTCGTCTATTTTCGGGCACTGACCTGCCCGCAATCGTGCCCGGAAATGATAGAAAGGGTCCCGATACCTGTTCCAGAGGTGACACTGTTTGCTCCAGGATCGAGCGTCCAGGCCGATGCTTGAGGCCATGGATACGGATGCGGGTCCCACCAAACCTGAAGCCCGCTTTTTATGATTCTGTTGTTTATCGGGCAGAAGGAAGAGGACGAGTGATCCGGCTGATGCCGACAGCCGCCTTGGTCAACAAGGCTGTTTTTTGCCGGCGGACATTTGTCAACCCCTCCCCTTGTCGCATAGCAGGTAATAGCTGGTACGCCTTAGAATCCATGTTCGGGATAAAGACATGCCTATGACAGGCAAACCGTCGCAAAGGAGTACCAGCCTATGCCTATGACATCGACGATGGCCCCAGCATCTATCTCTTCCTCATTCCTGCCTGGTAGCAAGCCGGGTGTGGCATCGAGCTTGTCAGCAAAAGACAATTCAGGTGCCTTCAATCGTGGTGTGTCCCTGGCTTCTCCGCCAGGTTTGTCATTTCTTCGTCGCGGTGCCGCCGCCTTTGGCCGGGCCATGACCGGAGCAGGTCACAAGGTTTACAGTTCCTGCAATAGCCTTTCATCCTACTTGAGTGGAGCAGCGCGAGGGCTTTCTTATGGCGGGACGATCGGGCAATACGTTGGAGCGGCGGCCGGAGGTGTCATTGGTGGGACGTTCGGCTGTGTGGTAGGTGGGCCTTTGGTAGGAGCCACTTTCGCTGCGACAGGCTTCGGTGCTGGCTATCTGGTTGGTAACCTGGTGGGCCAGAGCCTGGGGGCCGTGACGGTTCTGGCACTCCAGAAGCGTGCTGCGACGAAAGCGAACATAGCACAGCTTCAGAATGCGAATGCCGAGCTGGTAGCCCGGTTAAGTGCGGCAAGAAGCCCGGAACTGGCAAGTTCAGCAAGCTGATCGGGAGCTTGCTGCCGGGCAAGTCTTCCAGGTGTTGATCTGTCGTATCTGCGTCCAGGCCGGAATAAAAGAAACAGGCTGGGGCGCAGGCTGCATTGCAAAAGAATGCCGGATAGAGGACCGGTTCGTGTGTGTATGGCATCTATGTAGACTGGCTTGAGGGACGAGGCAGGAGAATAATGCATTCAGGTCTCGGCCTTTGGTGACCACCCCGGGAACCAGGAGCACTTTCATGTGCCGTATTTTCATGTGCCGTATATTGACGCCCAAGCCGTTGAATACCCCTTTGATCTTTCAGGAAATCAATCCCATTTGAGTGGATGTCAGCAAGGATGCAAGAGCTTCAGCAGGCCGGGGCGGCCCAGCAGCTGGCTGTTATGCTCATGATGCTGTTTGACACTGTCGTGGACCGTCAGATCATCGTGCCAGGCAGCAGAAGCTGGTGTTGTTTGGTGTCTGCGTTGAGCGCGTCAATTCCAGGCCAACAGGCTGGAGGTTAATGGAAGGATGCAGCCAAGCCGGGCTGTTTTTTCGGGGTAGAGGACAAATCCATTGGTTGACATCATCTGGACAACACGGGTCTGGCTTGCTTCATTTCGTTGGGCTTGCCGGAGTTGCGTCAGACAATGGCAGAGCCAATCCCTGTCTTTGAGGAGGAGGCAAGGTTTGCGATGCTGATCATCTTCTGGCCAGGGGTGTTGATCATTGGCCATGGGTTCCTGTCAAGTTCGCCTCTTGTCGAATAGAGGGCAGAGGTTGATGCGGCGTAGACTTCAGATTCGACACAAGTTAAGTGTCGGCAACAATCCAACGATTACACAGGAGTACTGGCTTATGATCACCAGAATAGAAGTTGCCAAACCCAGTGCCACCAATAGCGGCACGCTTCCTGTAAAACCAAAGGTCGCCTTCGGGCACCAGGTGTCCGTGTCCAAGCCTGCAGGCTTTTCAGCTTTTGGCTGCGGTATCCTGGCCCTGGGCCGCAAGATAATCGACTTCCCCGGCTTGATCTTCCGTACCTGCAAGAGCGCATCATCCTACACATCTGCGGCACTTAAGGGTCTTTCATATGGCGGTACGATCGGCCAGGGCGTTGGGTTTGTGGCCGGGGCTACATTTGGTGGGGTGACCGGCACGGTGACGGCTGGACCCTTGGGAGGCTTTGCTGGTGCTTCGGTCGGAGCCTTGTATGGTTATGCGGTCGGTAACATGCTGGGCCAGACAGTAGGGGCTGCGGTAGGGATTGCGCGCAAAAAATCCCAGGAGCAGAAGGCAATAGTTGAACAGCTCCAGCAAGCTAACAGGGATCTGACCGCTCAGCTTCTCGGCAAGGGGCACAGCGTCGACTATGTAACCTGCTGACCGGAAGGCTGCCGCCCTGGCAGCCTCGCAAGAGCCGACCTGTCAGGGTCGGCTTCTTCCCCTTTCCTTGATGTATCGCAAATGCACTTGAGTGTCGGGATTCCTGGCGTTTTTCTTTTTGGCTTGCCCTGTGCGCGTTTATGGCTAGCTTTAGTAAGGAAAGAGCAATAAGCCTAACAGGTGTCTCATGGACGAGAAGACCGTCAAACAACTCGCGCTGATCATTACGGCCAACTGTTTACGCAACACGGCAGTAGAAAAGGTGCGACAACAAGCCTTGTCAGACCCACTCAGTGAGCGGGATCTGCAACATTTGCACAAAGCTATGTCCGACCGGATGTATACCTTTTTGACCTATCTCCTCGGCAAACCTGCCCGCGAATACGCCGCTCTTATGGAAGAGTTGACGCGCCACTACCCGACAGACTGGCCCATGCCCGAACTGGACAGCACTTTGGTCCAGATCGTCGGTGACAACACCCAGGAGCACATGCTCGGTGGTCTGCGCGCCTGAAACTCCTGCTCACACTGGCCGTTGTCACAAACGGCCGGCCCTGTTTATCCAGCCTGCTCAGTGCCACCCTGTCCCCATCGAGGGATCAGGGTGTGCTCCACCTCCAACTGATCAAGAATTCGAGCCACAATAAAGTCGAGCAAGGCCGCCACACTGGAAGGCCGGTGATATAAGCCTGGCGACGCGGGCAGAATCACCGCATTCATTCGACTCAGTTTCAGCATGTTTTCAAGATGGATAGCCGACAGCGGCGATTCTCTGGGCACCAACACCAGTTTTCTTCCTTCTTTCAAGGCGACATCTGCGGCCCTCTCAATCAGGCAATTACTGGCACCTGCGGCTATGGCGGAAATGACCCCCATACTGGCCGGGCATATGACCATGGGGCAGCGAATGCCGCTGCCGGACGCCACAGGCGCCATCCAGTTTTCCTCGCCGAACACCCGGATACGGCCTTCGTCCACCTGATAGTGTGTCCTCAGGGCCTGCTCCAGCGCACGGGGATTGGAGGGGAGGCGCAAGCTCGTTTCCGTGGCTGACACCAGCCGGGCTGCCTTGCTGATCATAAAGAAGACAGTCCGGTTGGCGGCCAGCAAGCACTCCAGCAGTCGCCAGGTGTAGGGCGCACCGGAGGCTCCTGTCATGCCAAGGACAATGATTTGCTCACGCGAAGCCGAAGAGTTCCCGTTCATAGCGGCGTCCCGAGAGCCTGCACCAGCTTGTGGCGCAGGCCGCCGAAGTCGCCATTGCTCATGAGGACGATATGCTCGTTGGGTCTGCGGGTTTGCACTATGTGGCGTACCAGCGCATCAATATCGGTTTCCAGCCGGGTCGGCACGGGACTGGCCTCCAGTTCATGGGCCAGTTTCCAGGAGACATCGGGACCTTGAAACCAGACTGCTTCCGAAGCGCTGGCCGCCGATGGGGCCAGTTTTCCTGCGTGTACGCCCATTTTCATGGTGTTGGAGCGCGGTTCAATGACGGCTCGAATGAAGTTCTTGTCACCGATGCGGGCCCGTAAGCCGCGCAAGGTGGCCGCGATGGCGGTGGGATGGTGCGCAAAGTCATCGTAGAGCTTGACGCCGTCGGGGTAGGAGGCCAGCAGTTCCATACGTCGTTTTACTCCCTGGAAATTTCCGAGAGCCTGACAAGCTGTTGTCAGGGGAACGCCTATCTGATGGGCTGCCACTATGGCTGCCAGCGCATTGTCCCGATTGTGCTGGCCGATCCAGTCCCAATGGACACGCCCGGCGATGGTGCCCTTGTGTGAGATGGTGAAACAGCTGCTGTCATTGGAGCTGTCTTCGGCCTCTGCCTGGCCGCCGGGGCCGTAGCGACAGACGGTGCTCCAGCAGCCCTGGTCAAGCACTTCCTCAATCTGTGGTGTTGCGGTTGGGACTATGATGTGTCCGGCAGACGGAACAGTGCGAATGAGATGATGAAACTGGCGCTGGATATCAGCAAGGCTGGCGAAGATGTCTGCATGATCAAACTCCAGATTGTTCAGGATCAGAGTTTGGGGGCGGTAGTGAATGAACTTGGAACGCTTGTCGAAGAAGGCGGTGTCGTACTCGTCGGCCTCTATGACAAAGAATTTCTGGTTTTGTCCCTGGGTTGTTTTTTTTGCGAGCCGGGCCGAGAGTCCGAAGTTTTTCGGAATGCCACCAATCAGGAAGCCGGGTTGCAGGCCAGCATATTCAAGGATCCAGGCCAGCATGCTGGATGTGCTTGTTTTTCCGTGGGTGCCGGCCACGGCCAGAATCTGGTGTCCGGGCAGCACGGACTCTGCGAGGAATTGGGGGCCTGATGTATAGGGCAGAGCCTGGTTGAGGACGTGCTCGACCAGCGGGTTTCCTCGCGAGAGGGCATTGCCGATCACGAACAGATCCGGTTTTGCCGCCAGTGCCTGCAGGTCATAGGGGAAGATACGGATTCCCTGCTCTTCGAGTTGGGTGCTCATGGGAGGGTAGATACTCTCGTCACAGCCGGTGACCTGGTAACCCGCTTGTCGGGCGAGGAGGGCCAGGCTACCCATAAAGGTGCCGCAGATGCCTAAAATATGTACGTGCATGGAATTGAGCACCAGTCACAGGTTCAGCCAGTGGGCCATTGTACGGAAACAGGCCGTCTTCTTGCCAGCAGGACCTGCCTTTGTGCCAGTTTTTGTGGTGAGAGGGGGCTGCCGGGCAGGTGCAGCCTTGCGGTCTGAGAAATCTGGGTGCTTGAGGTACTGGTTTTTCAGGAGGCTGTCTTTGAGGGTTTCAGAGTGTTTGCAGATGGAACAAGTCGCTTCAGGTGGTGGGTGTTTTACTCTTTCAAATCATTGCGATGCGGCACCTGAATGCCAGGCCTTGACCGATATATATTAAATCAGGTTTACTTCTTTATAGAGGAGCGGTTATGTGTTTTCGTGAAGATAAAGAAGGTACAAATAAAGAGGTTGACATGAAAAGAGAACCTGGGCGTGCGGGTATGGAGTGATAACTCCAGATCAGGTACAAAGGGCCATACTTCTATTAATTAAAGAGATGCAAAAGGATTTTGCATATGATTTTAGAAAAGCGTTTTCGCGTTCTACGCGCATCTATTTCATTGTCTATACTTCTTTCGCTGTTTTGCAGTGGAGCCTTTGCTGTTGGTTTCCATGAAATGCCAGTCTGGGATCCTGATGTGAAATACAGGCGTGGGAGTGTTGTGAGTCATAAGACTGATATTTACATAAGTATTCTTCCCAAAAAGGGAATCTCTCCGGGTAGTAACAAGGTGGCTTGGAGACAAGTTAAATATAACAAGCATAATGCGTTGCGTCCTCACAAACTCTATCTGCTTGGTGCTGTTGTTGCTCATGATGGGAAATACTACATTTCAAAGAAAATAAACGTACCAAGAGGAGTGTCCTCTCTGAATAATGGCCATCGCTGGCTCGAGTTCACTCATCCGGCTATGGGTTTTAACTTGCCGGAGGATACGGAATATTCTGAAGAAATGAGAACCTTGGTGGGTATTGATACTAATGGCAACGGCATTCGTGATGATTACGAGGAAAAAATCATCATGAGCGACTTGCCTGCCCCGGTAAAAACAGCAGCACTAGGGGCTGGTGTTGCTTACGGAAATTTGATTGTTACAGGGGCTGGCGCGGAGGCTTCCAGTGAGACAGAAGCCGGCGCTATTCTACAAGGCATGGTATTGGCAAAGCTTTGCCAGCGGCAGTTTTCCAGGCAGACTTCAGGTAAAACCTGGTCTGAGTCGGCGTACTTCGATACGCTGGATCGTGTAGAAGCGAAATACAAACTTCAGAGTGCGTTGGCTCGCATGATTGACCAGCGTTCTTTCTCCATTCCCGAAGGTGATCCCTGTGAACAATTAGTTAGTAGCACAGTAAAGGTAGTAGGACAGTAAAGGGAATTCTGTGATGCTGAATATTAAAAAAGCATTTGTACTGGTGCTGTCCATAGAATTTCCCCATAATGCGCTCGCAAACTGTGAGGGGAATGTCGACAGCGTGGATTCACACCATACCAATGGTGTTAACGCCAGTTAGAAATGTCCTCATTTCATCAGTTTGAGATGTCCTGTTTTCACTAACGAAAGTTCGACCGGTTATCACCGGCTAAGTTCTCTTTTGGGTTCACTCTCTCTTTTCGGAGGTTTTTTTTCAGAAGGCCCGCTCTGCGTTTTTCCTTAAGCCTGTAGCTTTCGCCTCTGATATTGATTGTGGTGGAGTGATGTAACAATCGGTCAAGGATCGCAGTGACTATAACGTGATCGCCGAAGACTGTACCCCAGTCTGAGTAGCTCTTGTTGGAAGTCAGGATGGTGCTGGCTTTCTCATATCGCCTTGTGATAGCCGGAAAAACAGGCTGCATTCCTTACGACTCACGGGCAAATAATCAATTTCATCCAGAACCAGCAACTTGGGATACGCCAGGTGCTGCATTTGTCTCGCAAGCCGGTTCTCCTGTTGTGCCTTCTTCAGCCTGGTCATCAGCTTTTCCAGGCTCAGGAACATCACCCTGTGGCCTGCTTCTGCTGCTTTCACTGCAAGAGCTATAGCCAGATGGGTCCTGCCAACACCGGGAGGTCCGAGGAGAACAACATTCTTGCTGCGTTCGACGAAGCCAAGGCCAGAAAGCTCTCTGACCACCTTGCGATCAACGCTTGGTTGGAACACGTAATCAAACTGCTCGAGAGTTTTCATCCAGGGCAGAGCGAGCCTGCTTCAAGCGACTTTCGGGGCTCTTCTGGTGACGACCGTCCACTCGGCTTTGAAGATGCTTCGGAGAAACTGACGGTACCCCCATATCCTCTTTGCTGGCCTGTCCACACAGAGTGTCCAGCGTGTCGGGAAGGTCGTCGAGCTTGAGGCGCTGCATCAGTGTATTGAGCTCCATCACTCCAGGTTCTCGTAACGGCTGAGGTCGCGCGTTTCCATATGAACAGCGTCGTGAAGCATCTTGTGATGGCCCTGTTGGCGAACCCAGCGGTTACGCCCATCCTTGAGCAGGTGCTTGGCGACCATCGTTTCTTGCTGGTCATAAATGCGTAAGGAGCCATTCAGTCCACTACGGATGTGAACAGTCTGGTCGACCAGATTGTCGGGGACACTGTTGCGGTTGCCACGCACATCGCTATAAGGATCTACCGGTACCTTGCGTGTCTCATAGCCGCTGGTGTCAAAACGGACCTCAGGCAAGCCCAGCAGCTTTGGCTGCTCCCGTTCAAAGCGATCGGCAAGCACCTCTTTAAGTGTGTTGGCGGCCACAGAGCAGAAGGTGGTCAAGTAGCCTGGAATCTATTAGAAAGCGGAGGCCTTTCATCCTGAACCCAGGACTGGTTTGGCGCAACGGGGAGCTCCCGGTGAAGGCTGGGCTCTGAGCAATTTGAGTATGTGCAGCAATCGGGCGAACCCTGCAGATTGAAGCCAGGGCTTCGCTGACAAATACTGTCCTCCGCCGCACCAAGGCCTGGAAGATGGCCGATCTGACAGCAGGAAATTTGAGGATGATAGAGCTATTGATTAAGACGACTGACGTATTATATGACGCAGCGAGGGGGCGGCACAACAGCGCTCGATGTCTACATGGGGCCCTCTGCTGCACCTGATCGCCTGAGTCCAGCCGCAATTGAAACAGGCAAAAAAAACCCCAGTAAAACCGGGGTGTTTTGTGTGTGATTTTTAAACCTGCACAGACGACAGGAAAACTGTGTGGCGGTGAGAGAGGGATTCGAACCCTCGATACCGGATTAGGGTATACTCCCTTAGCAGGGGAGCGCCTTCAGCCGCTCGGCCATCTCACCGCGAGATAGGCACTATGATAACAGATTGCCTCGGAATTCCTACCCCTTCCGGGCTCTGGGGATCAAGGTTTGGCTCTTATCCTCCGGCGTAGCCGTGGTCTGGGTCAACACCGGGAGTAGCCGCAACGCCTGCCTTGCCTTCGGGCTCCGGGTTTTGCTTGTCGCTTTCCCCTGCTCCCTGGTTTTTGTCAGGGTCTGCCCAGACAATCTTGGCCTTGGCACCCATTCCAGCAGAGCCATCTTCCTCCTCCTGCTCCTCCTGCTGTCCCTGCTGTCCCTGCTGTCTCTGCTCTCCCTGCTCTTTCTGGCCCTTCTGTTCTCCCGGCCCCTTTTGCTCTTTTTTCCCTTTCTGTTCGTTGCGCTCTCCTTGCCCTCCCTGACGTTCAGAGAGAATTTTGTCGAAAACTTCTCTCCTGTGTACAGGGATGTGGTTCGGGGCATTTATACTGATGCGGACCTGATTGCCTTTGCTCTCCATAACAGTAACAAAAATATTTTCGTCGATCACAATGGTTTCATGAGGCCGACGCGTCAGGATGAGTACTCCCATATTTAACTCCTTAGTTCCTTGTTCCCATAACCTCTTTAAAAGTCAACGGCCTGAAAGGAAAACGCTGCGTCAACCTTGACGCAGGCCGGCCATTTCCAGCACCGCAATAACTACCGCTCATCGCAACAGAAGCCTAAACATAATACAGAGTTCTCACTTCGCAACGCATTCCGGTTATGCGTTTGGCAACAATTGAGAGGAAGAGTTCAATCTAATATGCTCTATCGACCGATCCTTGTACAAAAAGGAGAGGAAAAAGCTCAATATGCCTGGACAGTGGCACAAAACAAACGCATTGCAACGGGAGATACGGGACATCCTACAAGTTCCACAGAAGCAGGCACCCCGCCACGAAAAGACGGGATCTGGCGCTTGCGGGGCCGAGGACCGCCGAACGGACCTGCTATCCATGTCAAACCCTTGCGGGGTTTGTCCAAAGCCGGCCCTGCTCTCTCCACGGGTTCTGCGTTGGAATATAGCGCAGAACCGGGGCATCCTGAGGGAATCAACAGCTTACAATCACTGGCAAGCTAACCTACACAGAGTCCGTTTGCAACACAGGCCCTGTCTGCAACCCGTTGGCTGGCGGCTTCGTCCGGTCCAGGCCACAGGCGCTATGCAAAAGTTGAACGGCCCGCGTGGCCTGGTTTGTCTCGACGACGAAGGAGGTCCGTAGCTGGGTGCTTGATAGCATGCGGATCTTTATGTTTCCTTGACGCAAGGCTTGCAGTAAACGGGACACAATTCCAGCACGGGAACCCAGCCCCATGGCGACCACAGATACCTTGGCCAATCCCTCCCTTCCCTCGCAACCCTGCGCTCGCAATTTGAGGCAGAGTCGACGCGCCAGCACCATGGCCTGTTTGTAATCCGAATGAGGAAAAGTGCAGGAAAAATCGTAGATCCCCTCTCCTGAAGGTGTCAGGGCTACCGTTTCGGCGTGCAATTTTGCCCGATCCATGGCATCAAGAACAAGTCCCACTATATCGGGTGTTTCGGGAATCCCCCGAATGACCACTTCTGTTTCATCACGACTGCAGGCAATGCCGGAAATCACGGGCGACTCCAGATTGGTCTTTTCCTTGCCGCCTGACAGCTCTTCGCAGGTCACCAGTGTTCCCTCTCCCTCGCGAAAGCTGTTCAGTACGCGCAGGCGCAACCCGTGTTTGGCGGCCACCGTGACCGATCGGGAATGCAGAACCCCGGCGCCCAGACTGGACAATTCGGCCATGGCCTCGAAGCTGATGGTGGGCAGGCATCTGGCCTTCTCGACAATGCCAGGATCTGCTGTGTAAACACCATCAACATCGGTGTACACCTGGCACTCGTCCGCCTCCAGGGCGGCGGCAAGGGCCACTGCGGTAACATCCGAGCCGCCTCTTCCCAGAATGGAAATCCTTCCGGCAGCATCAACGCCCTGAAAACCTGCCACCACAGCCACCCGACCTGCACTGATTTCCGAGCGCAGTTTGCTCGTTTCCACGTGCTCAACGTTTGCCCGGTCGTGGCGGCTATCTGTGGTAACAGAGACTTGCCACCCCATGCAGGACCGGGCGGGGCAGCCCTGTCGGTTCAGCTCCATGCACAGCAAGGCCGCTGCGGCCTGCTCTCCCGTCGACAGCAAGACCGCCAGCTCTGCAGGATCAGGGGCAGAATGCACAGCATGAGCCATTTCCAGCAGACGATTTGTTTCTCCGGCCATCGCGGAGACAACGACTACGAGATCATGCCCTTGCGCGCGCCAATGCAGGACCTTGTCGGCAACCGACCGTATGGCGTCCAAAGTGCCAACGGATGTGCCACCAAATTTCTGTACTATCAGTGCCATATGTTTTTTGCTTGTATACGCAACACCGGTAGAGTCAACAAAAAGCCGCTGCAGGGCGTTTCCCGCTCCGTCATTGCTGCTGTAGCCTGTCAAGGAGCCAGGGCTCCACAGAGGCTAAAGCGGTTGGCAGCGAAGCCACATCAGGCCCCGCTCCCTGAGCAAAGTCAGAACGGCCACCACCGCGGCCACCCAGCTTCCCGGCTATCATGCGCACCAGATCCCCGGCGGCAACCCGGCCTGTGAGACCGGCTGCTACCCCGGCGGCTATTGAGACTCTGGATCCGGTTTCCACAGCCAGAAGAACAACACTCCGGCTGCCCAGTCGTTGCTTGAGGTGGTCAACCAATCCACGTAACGAACTCGGGTCCACGTCTTCAATCCGGGCGGCGAGCAGTTTGACATCGCCCAGGTCGCGGGCGTTTGCCACCATGCTTTCGCCGGAAGCTTGCACCAGCTTCTGGCGAAGAAGCTGCACATCCTTCTCAAGCTCCCGCTTCTGGTCAAGAACAAGCTGGACCTTCTCGACAGCTGTTTCACGGTTTCCCTTGACAAGCTGTCCGATGCGCAGGAGAGAGATATCATTGGCTGTCAGCCAATTTTGGGCTGCCTGCCCTGTCAAAGCCTCGATGCGGCGTACACCGGCAGCCACGCCCATTTCGCCGACAATGACAAACTGTCCTAGATCGCCGGTACGTTCGACATGGGTTCCACCACAAAGTTCAAAAGAAAATGCATTTTTTCCCATAGACAGCATGCGGACGCTGGAGCCATATTGTTCTCCCGGCAGCATGCCCGCACCTCGTTCCCGCGCGGTGTGCATGTCAGTGACTTCCGTGATGACCGCCGTGTTGCAACGGACCTGTTCGTTGACCAGCTCAACGACAGACGCCAGTTGTTCGGGAGACACGGGAGCCTTGTGGGAAAAGTCAAAACGCAGGCGTTCAGGTGTGATCTGTGAGCCGCGCTGTTGTACATGACTCCCCAGAACGCGGGTGAGAGCCGCGTGCACAAGATGGGTCGCAGAGTGGTTGCAGGCCACAGCGCCTCGCCTGTCGGCGTCCACCACCGCCGACAGCTCTTGCCCGGCCTTTATGTGCCCCGCAACGACCTTGCCCAGATGCCAGTGGTGGTCGCCGCGTTTACGGGTATCGAGAACGCGGAAACGGCCCGATTCACTTTCCAGCATGCCCGTATCGCCGCATTGCCCACCCGCTTCGGCATAAAATGGGGTAGATTCCAGAAGCAGCATACCTTGATCATCAGCATCCAGCGTTGCTACCGTCTTCCCGTCAGCCCACAGTGCCTTGATCCGGGTTTGCGGCAGTATCAGGGTGTCGTAGCCGACAAACCCGGTGCTGCCCTCCACGGCCGGAAGCAGGTCTGTTTCTGCCTGGAAACGGCTTGACGCCCGGGCCCTGCGACGCTGTGCTTCCATGCAGGCAGCATAGCCCTCTGTGTCGAGAGTCAGGCCCCGCTCCCGGGCTATATCTGCCGTAAGATCAAGAGGAAATCCATAGGTGTCGTAGAGAAGAAAGGCAAGCTTTCCGGGAATTTGTTTGGTGGTGCTGTCGGACAGATCCTGCTCAAGCAGGTGCAGCCCTCTGTCCAGAGTCTGTGAGAAGCGCTTTTCTTCCTGCTGCAGGCAGTCTTCAATCTGATGCTGGGCTTCAGCCACCACGCGTGCCGCACTTCCCATGGTCTGTATAAGAACAGGGACCATCTTGTGGAAAAAAAGGTTTCCGGCTTTCAGCTTGTATCCATGCCTGCAAGCCCGGCGAATAATCCGGCGCAGCACATAGCCGCGCCCCTCATTGGAAGGCTCAACCCCATCGGCCACCAGGAACGCACAGGAACGGATATGGTCTGCAATCACCCGTACGGAGCTGTTGTCAGGGGTGCTGTCCAGCAACAGGGCAGCCTGTTCAAGAAGAGGTCGAAACAAATCGGTTGCATAGTTGTCATGCGCACCCTGCAGCACAGCGGTCAGTCGCTCCAGCCCCATCCCCGTATCCACAGCCAGGCGTGGCAGTGGTGTCAGCTCACCATCCGGGCTGCGGTTGTACTGCATGAAAACCATGTTCCAGATTTCTACGTAGCGCTCGCCATCCGCTGCGCTGCTGCCTGGAGGTCCTCCGGCAATCTCAGGTCCATGGTCGTAAAAGATTTCGCTGCAGGGGCCACAAGGGCCTGTGTCTCCCATGGACCAGAAGTTGTCGATGTCACCCAGGCGGGCAAATCGCCCGGCACTGTGCCCTATCTCTTTCAACCAGATTTGTTCTGCTTCCTCGTCATGCTGGTGCACTGTGACCCAGAGCTTTTCCGGGGGAAGCTTCACAATCTGCGTCAGAAATTGCCAGGCAAAGCGAATGGCTTCACGCTTGCCGTAGTCACCAAAGCTGAAGTTGCCCAGCATCTCGAAGAAAGTGTGGTGACGTGAGGTATAGCCTACGTTGTCCAGGTCATTGTGTTTTCCTCCTGCCCTGACACAGCGCTGGACAGAGACCGCCCGTTTGTGCGTGCGCGTCCCCTGTCCCAGGAATACATCCTTGAACTGGTTCATGCCTGCGTTGGTAAACAGCAAGGTAGGATCATTTCCGGGTACCAGAGAACTGCTCTCTACATACTCGTGTCCATTCGTTTTAAAAAAATCTACAAAGGCAGTGCGCAATTCTGAACTTTTCATATCGCCGTGACTTTAGCGGAGGGAGGCGGAAAAAAACTGCTCGTCTTTCACTACGGCAGTGACGGATGCCATGAAGGGCGTTGAGCCGTACCGCCACCGTGGAAAGCTGCAGAACATTCAAGGGGGAGTTTATCCAGCCAGTTTGGTGCAAAATACCACAAAAGGACGTGGATATCCCAAGACGGTCGCTGAGAGGAGGGCTCAAGATAAGGAGAAGAGAACACGCGTGATTGTGTTCCCATCCGAATTGAACCCCTTGCATCGCACCGGGTGCGAACAATGTCAGTGAATCGGGAGGCTGATATTTGAGAGGGAGCTTCCCGAATCGCACAACCCGCACCGTGCCTGTGAAGCGGGCGGGCACAATCGGGCGCAGCCAAGCCAGGTCTTTTCCTGACACGCTCTTGTATGGCGCTTGCGCTGCGGGACACTACTCACTGGCCTCCAGTGGAGGGCTGGCATTATCCGGCGTGTGCGTGATCGTCTCTCCCAGAAGTTGCCCGCGCACCAGCTCTTCAAGCGTTCTGTATACAGCCTCATTGTCTGTCAGATACTGGGCCACATTGGCTTTGCCCTGCCCAATTTTCTCGCCCTGCCAAGCGTACCAGGAACCTGACTTGCTGACCAGGCCAAGCTTCACTGCCAAGTCAATAAGTTCACCCATGCGATAAATGCCTTTCCCGTAAAGGATCTGGAACTCTGCCTGTTTGAAAGGCGGGGCCATTTTGTTCTTGACCACCTTGACCCTGGTTTCGTTGCCAATAACATCCTCACCTTGTTTGACAGCCCCTGTGCGGCGGATATCAAGTCGTACTGAGGCGTAGAATTTCAGCGCATTGCCCCCGGTCGTGGTCTCTGGATTGCCAAACATGACGCCAATCTTCATGCGAATCTGGTTGATGAAAACGACCAGACAACTGGCTTGCTTGATGGATCCGGTCAGCTTGCGCAAGGCCTGGCTCATCAGCCGTGCTTGCAGGCCTACATGGGCGTCTCCCATGTCGCCTTCGATTTCGGCCTTGGGTACCAAGGCTGCCACTGAGTCAACAATAATCACATTGACAGCACCCGAGCGCACCAGCATGTCAGTAATTTCCAGTGCCTGTTCCCCTGTGTCCGGTTGGGACAGCAGCAGGTCGTCGACATGGACGCCCAGCTTGCCGGCATAGTCAGGATCCAGGGCGTGCTCGGCATCCACAAAGGCGCAGGTGGCACCCTTTTTTTGTGCCTGGGCAATCAGGCTCAGGGTCAGGGTGGTTTTTCCCGATGACTCTGGTCCGTAGATTTCGACAATGCGTCCCACGGGAAGGCCGCCAATCCCCAGAGCCACATCCAGCTGGAGGGATCCCGTCGAGATAGACGGGATAGCCTCCCTGTCGTGGTCGCCCATCCGCATGATGGCGCCCTTGCCGAATTGGCGCTCAATCTGGCCCATGGCGGCATTGAGCGCGCGCTGCCGATTATCGTCCATCTTCGCACCCCGCATGCACAGGCAACAGGTTGTCCCGCCGGGCCTCTGCAGTGCTGTTCAAATTCGAGGAAGGGGATGATTCTAGGCATTTCCCCGCCAAAGAAAAGTGGGGCAGGCCGCAAAATGGTAACCAGATCAACAGCATACCGGACAGGCTGGCAGAAGCCTGTCCGGGTGTAGGGACCTCAGCAGGCAGTGGACGTACTTCTGAGTTTGTCGAGCAGCTGTGCTGGCGTCAGTTTCAGGCTGTCCCCCTGGCGGCGGTTTTTGTATTCCAGGCTGTTGTCTTCGACGCCCCTTTCGCTGATCACGACCTGATGAGGAATGCCTATCAGCTCCATGTCGGCAAACTTTACGCCAGGACTGGCTTGACGGTCATCCAGCAGCACCTCGAAGCCTTCGGACGTCAAGGTGTTGTACAAGGTTTCGGCCACTTCCTGAGCTGCGGTGGACTTGCCTCTCTTCAACAGAATCAGTGCGATATGGAAGGGAGCCATGCTGTCCGGCCAGATAATGCCGCGCTCATCGTGATGCTGCTCTATAGCGGCGGCCACAACGCGGGATATGCCTATGCCGTAGCAGCCCATGTGCATCCAGATCTTTTTGCCGTTCCTGTCGAGTACGCCGGCCTGCATGGATTGACTGTATTTCTGCCCCAGCTGAAAGATATGACCGACTTCAATGCCTCGCCGGATCTGCAGGCGCCCCTTGCCGCAGGGACTGGGCTCTCCTTCTGTCAGATTGCGCAGGTCTGCGGTACGCGTGTAATGGGCGTCACGCTCCCAGTTGATGCCGGTGAAGTGTTCACCGTCCTTGTTGGCGCCGGCGCAGAAGTCAGCCATGATGGCGACCTCCTCGTCCACAATGCAGGGGATGGGCAGTTCAACAGGACCCAGAGAGCCTGGACTGGCCCCCAGTGTCGCGCGGATCTTCTCAGTGCTGGCCATGGTAAAAGGCGTGGCGACCTCAGGCAGGCGGCTGGCCTTGAGTTCATTGAGTTCCCGGTCGCCACGAACAATGAGTGCCACGCAGTCTGAGTCACAGTCGCCAGCGGCGGTGACGATCAGGGTTTTGACTGTCTTTTCTATTGGCAACCCGTGGTTTGCGATCAATTCGGCGATGCTGCCCACAGCCGGTGTGGCCAGCCGGGTCATGGTCTGACAAGGCGCGGGACGCTGCGCTGCCAGAGGCGCGGGCTGTGCCGTCTCCATGTTGGCGGCGTAGTCGCTGTCCGGACTGTCGCTGAACAGGATCTGGTCTTCTCCCGATTGTGCCAGCACATGAAATTCCCGCGAGTTGTGGCCGCCGATAGCGCCGGCGTCTGCGGCGACCGATCTGTAGTCAAGACCCAGCCGGTCAAAAATACGGCAGTAGGTGGCGTGCATATTGTCGAACTCCCGCTGCAGGCAGGCAGAATCGGCGTGGAAAGAGTAGCCGTCTTTCATGACAAACTCCCGGGCACGCATGACGCCAAAGCGCGGGCGAATTTCATCACGAAATTTGGTCTGTATCTGGTACAGATGAAGGGGAAGCTGCTTGTAGCTGGTCAGCTCATGGCGGATCAGGTCAGTGATGACTTCCTCATGAGTCGGGCCCAGTACCATCTCCCGGTTGTGGCGATCCCTGAAGCGCAGGAGTTCAGGGCCAAAATCCTGCCAGCGGCCGGTTTCCTTCCAGAGTTCGCCAGGCTGAACAGCCGTCAGCCAGGCTTCCAGAGCCCCGGCCCGCTCCATTTCTTCGCGAACAACCTCTTCAACCTTGCGCAGTACGCGCTTGCCCAGAGGAAGCCAGGAATAAAGACCGGAGGCCAGTTTGCGTATCATTCCCGCCCGCAGCATCAGCCTGTGACTGGCGATGACGGCATCGGCGGGCGTTTCCCTGATGGTGGGTAAGTAGTATTGAGAGGTGCGCATGATGAATGATGACAATGTTCTGAGGAGAAGAAGTGGCACAGTGTAAAACTCTACCGCCGGTCGGCCAAGGACAAGATGCCGCTTCCGGCCTGCTGACTTTGCGGCGGGGTTCCCGATATAATGCCGCCCTTTTGTATTTTCAGAGTCTTCGGGACAGGTTCCATGCGATTGATTCGAGGAGCGGCATCCATTGAAAGCAGTGACAAGGATTGCGTAGCCACCATTGGCAGCTTTGATGGTGTGCATCTCGGTCATCAACGTATTCTGGACAAACTGTCCTGTATAGCCCGTGCCTGTTCCCGCCCCACGTGCGTCATAGTGTTTGAACCCTTGCCCGGTGAGTTCTTTTCTGATGAGCGGGTTCCGGCCCGCTTGCAGACCCTGCGTGAAAAGCTGGAGAGCCTGAGGGAGTTTGGAGTGGATCAGGTGTTATGCCTTCCCTTTGACCGCCAGCTGCGCTGCCTGACAGCGGATCTCTTCATCCAGAAAATTCTTGTGGATGGACTGGCAGTACGCCATTTGCTGGTGGGTGATGATTTTCGGTTCGGTTGTGATCGCAAGGGCAATCTGGCGTGTTTGCGCAGGGCGGGCCAGGCGCACGGCTTTACTGTTGAGCAGACGCCGACCTGCATACTGGGCGGGGCGCGCGTCAGCAGCACACGCCTGCGTGGTGTGCTGGCCCGGGGAGACTTTGCTGCTGCGGCGACTTTGCTGGGGCGGCCTTTCGTCATGTCCGGCCGTGTGAGACCCGGGCGCAGGCTGGGCAGTCAGCTGGGCGTCCCTACTGCGAATCTGGCGACAAAGCGCCTGCGCTCCCCTGTGAGGGGCGTTTGTGCCGTGCGCGTACGCATTGAAGGGCGACCAGGTTGGCACAAGGGGGTGGCCAATCTGGGCTGCCGCCCTACGCTGGGTGGTTCGGATGAAATACTGGAAGTACATCTTCTGGACTTTGAAGGTGATCTCTACGGCTGCAAGCTCTTCGTGTCTTTCGTGCGCCTGTTGCGTGCCGAGAAAAAATTCGATGGCATAGCAGCATTGCGGGCTGCCATGGCCGCCGATATCAGCCAGGCCCGGCAATTTCTTTCGGCCTTGCCGGCTGTCGAGTCATCGTGACGCCATAAGCCTTTTGGGCTCCTGTCTCTTTACGGGTAGTACATCCACCATGAGTGACTACAAAAACACACTGAATCTGCCTGAAACCCAGTTTCCGATGCGTGGCCAGCTGCCCAGGAAAGAGCCTGCCATGCTCCGGCACTGGCAGGAAACAGGCCTTTATGCTGCCATTCGCGCGGCACGCGCCGGCAGGCCGAAGTTTATCCTTCACGATGGCCCTCCCTACGCCAATGGTGGGCTGCATCTGGGGCACGCGCTCAACAAGATTCTCAAGGACATCATCATCAGATCCCGAACAATGGACGGCTATGATGCGCCATGGGTCCCGGGTTGGGACTGTCATGGTTTGCCCATTGAGCATCAGGTCGAAAGCCAGATTGGCAGAGCCGGCGACAAGGTATCACTCAAAGACTTTCGCCAGTCGTGTCGGGACTACGCTGCCAGCCAGGTGACAAGGCAGCGGGATACGTTTATCCGCCTCGGCGTGCTGGCAGACTGGGAGGCGCCCTACCTGACAATGGATGCCGCCACAGAGGCGGAGACGATCCGGGCTTTGGCACCCATGGTCGAGCAGGGGCACCTGGTCAGAGGATACAAGCCGGTGTACTGGAGCGTGGTGGGGCGCTCGGCCCTGGCAGAGGCGGAAGTGGAATATAACGATAAAACCTCCACGCAGATCGATGTTCGTTACGCAGTGGTGGATGAGTCATCCGTGCTGGCGGCTTTCGGTTGTTCCGCCGATCAGGGTGGACGAGGAGAGCTGTCGGTTGTGATCTGGACCACCACGCCCTGGACTCTGCCTGCTTCCCAGGCTGTCGCTGTGGGCCCGGCGCTGGAATATGCACTGGTCGCTTGTCACATCAAGGGCGAGCCGGCCCGCCTGATCGTCGCAGAGGCGCAGCTCGATAGCGCATTGACCCGCTATGGTGCCACCGACAGCCGCATACTGGGTCACTGTTGCGGTTCTGCTCTTGAGAACCAATGGGTACGACATCCGTTCTATGACAAGAAACTGCCGTTGGTGCTGGGGGATCATGTGACCCTGGAGGCCGGCACGGGGTGCGTTCACACGGCTCCAGATCATGGGGTGGATGACTTTGTCACAGGCAAGCGCTACAACCTGTCGCCGCTGGACTACCTGGATGACGGCGGCGTTTTTCGGCCGGAAGTCGAGTTTGTTGCCGGCCAGCATATCTACAAGGTTGACGCCTGTATCCTCTCTTTGCTGGAAGAGCGGGATCGCCTGCTGGCCCGTTCTTCTCTTACGCACAGCTATCCCCATTGTTGGCGTACGGGCACGCCGCTCATTTATCGGGCCACGCCCCAGTGGTTTATCAGTATGCACAGCGAGGGGTTGCTGGACCGGGCGCAGCAGACGCTTGAGCAGGTGCAATTCTTCCCCGAATGGGGTCGCAAGCGTATGACGAGCATGCTGATGCGAAGCCCGGACTGGTGCATTTCGCGTCAGCGTACCTGGGGCGTTCCCTTGCCGCTCTTTGTGCACAGTCAGTCGGGGGCGTTGCATCCGGACACCGCGCAGCTGATCGACAAGGTGGCCTCGCTGGTCGAAAAGAAAGGAATTGATGCCTGGGACGAGCTGGTGCCGGCCGAGATTCTGGGAGATCAGGATGCCGCCTGCTACGAGAAGGTCACTGACACCCTGGACGTATGGTTCGACTCCGGTGTGACGCACTTTTCGGTGTGTGACCAGCGTCCCGATCTTGCAACACCGGCTGATTTGTACCTGGAGGGCTCTGATCAGCACCGGGGCTGGTTTCAGTCTTCTCTGAAAACTGCTGTGGCCATGGGAAAAAGTGCCCCCTACAAGGCGCTGCTGACCCACGGATTCATAGTGGACGCCCAGGGCAGAAAGATGTCCAAGTCGCGGGGCAATGTGGTAACACCGGAGTCTGTCGTCGACAATCTGGGGGCCGACATACTGCGGCTGTGGGTGGCTTCCACTGACTACAGCACAGAGGTGGTTGTTTCGGATGATGGCTTCAAGGGGGCCGCTGACACCTACAGGCGCATTCGCAACACAGCACGTTTCGCTCTTGCCAATCTTGCAGGCTTTGATGCTGGCAGGGACCAGGTCGAGCCCCAGTCTTTGTTGTCACTGGACCGTTGGGCCCTGGACCGTGCCCGGCAGGTGCAGCAGGCCGTACAGCAAGCCTACGAGGCTTACGATTTTCTGACTGTCTGTCAAAAAGTATCCCATTTTTGTTCCCAGGACATGGGCGGCGTTTATCTCGATATTATCAAGGACCGTCAGTACACAACACAGAGCAACAGCCTGGCGCGGCGTAGCTGTCAAACGGCCCTGTTCCACATTCTTGAGGCTCTCGTCCGCTGGATTGCACCTGTCCTGAGTTTTACTGCCGAAGAAATTTGGCAGTGCATGCCTGGAGAGCGTGCGCAATCGGTGCACCTGGCGCAATGGTACAGCAATTTGCCCAGTCTGGAGGCTGAGGAGCTGGACGCTGACTTCTGGCAGCAGATTATCAGTGTGCGGGCCGAGGTGAACAAGGCTCTGGAGCAGGCGCGCGCGGCCAATGTGATAGGAGGAAGTCTGCAGGCTGAGGTGACACTGTTTGTGGACGAACAGCACAGGGCGCAGCTGGAGCGTCTGGGTAATGAGTTGCGCTTTGTTTTGATTACATCTGATGCCCGGTTACAGGACTTGACGCAGGCCACTGCGACCGCCTGGCAGGCCAGCCATGCAGGCTTGCGCATAGATATAGCCCCCTCTCGTCACAGCAAGTGCGCACGCTGTTGGCACCAGTGCAAGGATGTCGGGCAGCATCATGAGTACACCGACCTGTGCGGCCGTTGCGTAGACAACATTGCAGGTGAGGGAGAAACGCGCCGCTACGCTTGAGCTCTATTGTTGAGCAAGTGTGGGGGCGCAGGCAGCAAAGAGCGCGGCCGAGCTGTTCCTGACTGAGGAACAGCTCGGCCGAGAGAGGCCTGGGCAGGGTCAGCTTCCCGACAGCAGATGGTCCTTTTGTGTTGGTTCTGCTGCGGCAGGTGACTCGCCAGCAAGCTGGTGCTCCTCGGACAGTGCCTTGGGCATCAGTGCCCTGGGCGCGTGGCCATGGCTTGGAGGCGGCTGAATGGGTTGTGGCGACAAGCCTGTTTCGCTGGGGGAGGCGAGCCCTTCTGTGGCTACCAAAGGAGCGGGTTCTCCACCCTCAGTGCTTGCCGAAGAAGTGAGTTCTTTGGCGTTGGCGCGCTGTCGACGTCTGCGTTCTCTTGGGTCATTGGCGGCTCGTGAACGCCTCTGCCGCGTTCTCCGGCGAGATGCGCTGTTGCCGGAGTCAATGCTCCCTTCTGCCTTGACGGGCTGGCTGTCTTTCTCTGTTTCCTGGTTTGTTTCCTGGTTTTTCTCTGTTTCCTGGCTTTTCTCAGGCTCTGCATCGGCCTCAAGGTTGGTTTTCTTGATGGGTGCAGGTGTCACTGGTGCAGGTGCGTCCGCAGATGGCAGCAGCGCGACTTCCTCTTTCTGCTCTTTCCGGGGTTCAGGCTGCTCAGCAGTCTGAGTCGTGCTGGCGTCAGGCGCTTGCTCAGCAGGCATGGCGGCTTCATTGGCAGAGACATTGGCAGAGACAGCTTCTGAATCAGTCGGAGGAAGACCAGTCTCGTCGCTACGCTCGCTCAGCGCAGCTTCCGGCCTCTCTCCTCCTTGATGCCGTTGAGACGGGCGATTGTTTCTGCGCCGAGTGCTCAGGTTGCGGGGACGACGCCGCTTGCCATCCTGGCTGCTTGATGAGCTGTCCTGTTGCAGTTGTTCCTTTTTTCTGGGGCGTTCCTTCTCTTCTGTTGGAGGAGGTTGAGGCGTAGGCTTGGCTCGGTCAGCGAGAGGAGCAGGAGTTCCATCCTTCCCTGCGGCGGATGGTGTCACAGTTTCTTTTTGCGCACGGGCGGGAGCCTGGCTTCCATTGGAGCCAGCCTTTCTGCGCGCGGGGCGCTCCTGCGGCTGCAACTCTTCCTCTTCCGGCGGCGCAAACAGACTGCTGATCGTTTTGGCAATTGTCTTCAGGACGCCATCGCCAACGGGGGTGGACTTGTCCTCTACTGATTGCGCTGATTGCGCAGATTGCGCGGACTGCGGCGTCTTGTCCGGCGCGGGATGACGAGGCATTGTGTTGGGCACGGCCGCCTGCTGGCCATTACCTTTGGCTGTCGACCTTTCTGGCAGTGTCAGCACGTCCGTGCCGACTCCCCCTGTGTTTGGCACCAGCGGCTCGCGTGCATCTTTGCGTAGCCTCTGGACTTCAAAATGAGGCGTTTCCATGTTCGGGTCAGGAATGACAAGAACCCGGACGTCAGTTCGTTTCTCGATCAGGTTGATGCTGCTGCGCTTTTCATTCAGCAGGAATGTGGCCGCAGCGACAGGAACCTGGGCATGCACCACCGCTGTACCTTCTTTGAGCGCTTTTTCTTCCACCAGTCTCAATATGGCAAGCGACAGCGAGTGAGTATCACGGATGCTTCCCTGCCCACTGCAGCGCGGGCAGACAACACCGCTGGTCTCTTCGAGTGAGGGGCGCAAGCGCTGGCGTGACATCTCCAGAAGGCCAAAGCGGGAAATGCGCCCCAGTTGTACTCGGGCGCGGTCCATCTGCAGGGCTTCGCGCATCCGGCTCTCAACATCCCGTTGATTTTTGTTGGAGCTCATATCAATGAAATCGATGACGACGAGGCCGCCTATGTCACGCAAGCGCAGCTGACGGGCTATCTCCTCAGCCGCTTCCAGATTGGTGCTGTACGCTGTCTCCTCTATGTCGCCACCACGTGTTGCGCGCGCCGAATTGATGTCGATGGAAACGAGAGCCTCTGTGGGGTCTATGACAATCGACCCTCCCGAGGGGAGCTGCACTTCGCGCTGAAAAGCGGTTTCTATCTGGCTTTCTATCTGGAAGTGGTTAAATAAAGGAACATCGTTCTCATAGAGTTTTACGCGGTTTTTGTACTGGGGCATGACCTGGCTTATGAAAGACAGGGCCTCCTCGTGCACTGCCGGGTTGTCTATCAGGACTTCGTTGATATCCTGGCGCAGGCAATCCCTGACGGCGCGTATGATGATGTTGCTTTCCTGATACACAAGAAAGGGGGCGGCCTGGGTCGTGGTGGCTTTTTGTATGGAATCCCAGACCTGAAGCAGGTAGTTCAGATCCCATTGCAGCTCTGATGCTGTTCGACCCAGTCCGGCCGTGCGTACTATGACGCCCATATCAGCGGGGATGTCGAGCTGGGTCAGGGTTTCTCTGAGTTGAGCGCGTTCCTCTCCCTCAATGCGGCGCGAAATGCCGCCGGCCCTTGGGTTGTTGGGCATGAGAACCAGGTAGCGGCCAGCAAGGCTTATCAGCGTAGTCAGGGCCGCTCCCTTGTTGCCGCGCTCTCCCTTGTCGACCTGGACGAGAAACTCCTGGCCTTCATACACAAGGCCCTTGATGCCGGAGCGCCCGGCTCCTGAGTCACGGGACCAGAGACTGCGAGCAACTTCTTTGGCTGGCAGAAAGCCATGACGTTCCGAGCCAAAGTCAACAAACGCAGCCTCAAGGCTGGGCTCTACGCGGGTAACCTTCCCCTTGTAAATGTTTGCCTTTTTTTGTTCCCGGGCACAGGATTCAATGTCCAGATCATATAACTTTTGTCCATCGACCAATGCAACACGCAGCTCTTCTTGCTGGGTTGCGTTGATAAGCATTCTTTTCATGAAATTCAATACGCATTCGGTAGGGCGTCCAGTCACATCAACTTAAGTTGTTGCGGCACCGGCCTGTGGGCATTTTTCTTTAAACGTCTTCTGCTGCACCACAGGTCAATACTGCCTCCCCCTGTTTTCCCTTGCCTCACTGGCCTGAAGGGAGGTGGGAGACATGCCGATACAGGGTGTCGGGCACTGCTGCCGTCGCAGCCTTCGGGTGGACTGGACCACGCCGGTTAATACAATAGGGGAGCGGGATGGGCCTGCTGGGCTGCATCTCCCCATGAGTGTGCATCTTCCTTGTGAGATCTGCACGCACGCCGCCCGGAGACATAAAGCTTCCAGGCCTGAATCCTCTGATGTTGGTAGCGGCCCCTTCCTGAACGCAGCACTCAGAGGGCTTTTCGAGAATAGCCTACTGGCTGCGAAGGCAAGAATCTGGCTCGGGGACGGTTTTCTGCTCGATAACCAGGAAGCGCTACTCGCCTCACAACCCCCGAATTGGTGTTCCCAACGTTCTCTCTCCTCGTCCTGGCCTGTATCCCGGTAGGCACACAAGGGACGGTTCACCGTTTTTCGGGGACGAAGATGCTGTGGCAGCCGATCTTGGCAGGCCGCGACTTCAGGGCAGCACCTCAGCCGCCGAGTCGGTTGGTCGAATATATCAGTTCCCGCACCATGCTTCAAACGCGTTAAAGCTGTTACTATGGGCGCCATGAGAAAAAGGAAGCAAAACCGGGCCGGCAGTGGCCCACAAATCGCGCCTGAGCCTGGGTGCGATTTGTCAGATACCGGAGAGCCGGACACCATGGCGGGGCAGGTCAGCGAGTCTGTGCGCGTGTTGTCAGTGCATGAAGAGCTGGCCGGCCAGCGGCTGGACAATTTTTTGTTGGCCGCCGTCAAAGGGGTTCCAAGGTCCTGGGTCTACCGCGTGATACGCACAGGACAAGTCCGGGTGAACCGGGGGCGGGCGCGTGCCGGAACCAGGATACAGGGAGGCGATCTGGTGCGGGTTCCGCCAGTACGCCTCCCGGTGAAGGGGCAGCCTGCTGCCCCGGGGGAACGGCTGGTTCAACAACTGGAGAACGCCATCATCTTCGAAGATGATGCCCTTCTGGTTCTGAACAAGCCGGCAGGTCTGGCCGTTCATGGTGGCAGTGGGGTCAGTGTGGGCGTGATCGAGATTTTGCGCCACACGAGGGCGGAGATTCCTTGTCTCGAACTGGTTCATCGGCTGGACCGGGACACGTCCGGGTGTTTGCTGGTGGCCAAAAAACGCAGTATGTTGCGTCACTTGCATGCCTGTATGCGCAATCGGGACATGACCAAAGTGTATTACGCACTGGTCGAAGGACGCTGGCCCAGCTGTCGCACAAAAGTCTCAGCCCCGTTGCAAAAGAACGTGTTGCTTTCGGGAGAGCGTGTAGTGCGTGTCAGTGCCGATGGAAAGCCCTCGCTGACCTTCTTTCGTGTGCTCGGAGCCTACGCCGATGCCAGCCTGCTTGAAGTGCGCCTGGATACAGGACGCACCCATCAGATAAGGGTGCACAGCCAATGCGCTGGTCATCCCGTGTTGGGCGATCTCAAGTATGGCAGGCGTTGTGCGCGCGAGTTGGAGCGCAAGCTCAACCTGGAACGCCTGTTTCTTCATGCGTCGCGGCTGGGATTTCACCTTCCGGATGGACATTGGCGGGAGTTTGAGGCGCCGCTGCCATCGTCCTTGTCTTCGGTTCTGGATGTGCTGGATGCGGGCAGTCTGGAGGGGGCGGGTCAGAGGCGTGTGCCTGGCTTGAAAGCGGCAGGAAAAACTGTGAACACAAACAATGAGATAAAGGTTCGCGATGTCAACTGATGACAGAAAACTGATTGAGAAACTCCTTCTTGATGCTGTAGACGAGCAGAGACGGTCCCGGCGCTGGCGTATTTTTTTCCGGTGCCTCTTTTTTTGCTGGCTGTTCGCGCTGATGGTGTTGTTGTTTCGCCCCGATGCCGACCTAAAGTCCTTGCCTCGCCATTATGTGGCGCTGGTTGACGTCAAGGGTGCCATAGCAGCAGATGGAGAAGCCAGTGCGTCCAACGTGGTGGTGGGGTTACGCAAGGCCTACAAGGACACGAAGGTGCAAGGCATTATTCTTCGCATAAACAGCCCGGGAGGCAGCCCGGTGCAGGCCGGCTATATATACGATGAAATTAACCGCCTGCGTGAGAGTCGGCCGGATCTGAAGGTGTATGCGGTGATAACCGATATGGGCGCTTCGGCAGCTTACTACATTGCCGCTGCGGCAGATGAGATTTACGCCAGTCCCTCATCTATTGTCGGTTCCATAGGGGCGTTCATGGCGGGGTTTGGTGTTGAAGAGGCCATGAAAAAGCTGGGTGTCACTCGCCGTTTTTATGGCTCCGGGAAGCACAAGGCATTGACGGATCCCTTTCAGCCGGAGGACCAACTGGCTGCACAGCATTTGCGTTCTCTTGTGGCCAGCGTTCACGAACAGTTCATCGCCAGCGTCAAGGCCGGGCGCGGGGAGCGTCTCAAGGATCACCCTGACCTGTTTACTGGGCTGGTCTGGACGGGAAATCAGGCGATGGATCTGGGTTTGATTGATGGGCTGGGGAGTCCTGGCTTCGTTGCCCGCGAACAAATTGGTGTGGAAGATGTCGTTGACTTTACAGTCAAGCGGGGCTTTGTCGAGCGCTTTGCTCGCCAGCTTGGTGCCGGGATGAGCAACTCGCTGACCGAGACGCTTGGTTTGGGAGCTGGTGTCATCCGTTAGGGAGCCTGGGCTTCTTCTTTCTAATAAAACTCTTGAGGCCGGGCGCCAGGAATGGGCCGGCCTTCAATGGTTTTGTCGGGGGTTTTGTCGGGTTTGCTCTCTGCTGGGGGGGCTGCGAAGGATGTGTTCGCGTTTTGCTGTGTTCGGCAAGCGAAAACTTTGGCTGACACCGGCATCGCTGTGTTTCCTTCTTCCCGGCTTGTGTGATGCTTCTCTGGAATTGTCCGGGAATCGGGTTCTGTCAACTGACATGATGCTGTGACTTGGGCGGGATTGGCTGCGGCGCCGGAATGTGTTGCGGGGGGCAGCTGAAGCAATGATCTCTTCGGGTGTTGTGCCTCTTTGCGCCTTACTTGTGGCTCTTTGTGCAAGTGCGGGTGAGAATGTTTTTCTGGCAGACAATAACGAGGAAGAGCAGTCAGCCCAGCAAAGCCAGTTGGGACATCAGTCTTCAGCTGCTTCTCTCATTGGCATGTATATAATGGGCGGCTGTCCGCCAGGCTGGGTGAAAAAAATCCTGCTGCCCATCTTTACAGAGCGAGGGCATGCCACTATTATCCTGCGCCGGCGTCAGGATACGCGCCTGCTGGTATCTGAGTCAGCTCATCGTGTGGTCTGGCAGGTTGTTTTCCCGGGGTGCGGGCGCCTCGACCGAGTATTTTTTAAAGGAAGCAGAGTGTATGGCTGTCCAGCAAAATCGTAAAACACGTGCCAAACGCGGCATGCGCCGCTCCCATGATGCGTTGTCAGGGGCAGCACTGTCTATTGACGCAGTTTCCGGTGAGACGCATCGTCGTCACCATATAACGCCGGATGGTTTCTATCGCGGCAAGAAAGTTATCGCTACGCCGGAAGATTGATCGGATCCGGGTTGTAAAATGTGCGCGCACTGTTTCTTGATGCGGAGAGGGTGGCTTGGGCTGCGTGTGGTGCTGATCCTTGCAGAAGTTCCCTTTTCCGTACAGGTTGCAGTGGCTTTTTCCGTGCACGTTGGTGTTCTCTGATTCCCATTCACGGTGTGGCCTGTACTAATTTCTTCTTTACTTCGTCGACAAAACCATCTACTACCTGGGCGCGAGCCGCGCGGGGGGGGGATTTCTGATGGATACCGGTAGCGCTTTTCTCTTCCCGGGGCAGGGGTCACAGCAGGTAGGAATGCTGGGCGCCTTGATCCAGAAAGAATCGATAGTCTCTCGCACGCTGAGCGAGGCGAGCTATCTGGTGGACGTCGACTTGCTCAAGCTCATTCAGGAAGGCCCGGCAGCGGATCTGGATGCTACTTGTAACACCCAGCCTGCCTTGCTGGCCTGCAGTGTGGCGCTTTGGCGCCTGTGGGAGCACTTTAGGGGAGGGGGAGGGCTGCCTGCATTTGTTGCTGGTCATAGCCTCGGGGAGTACTCTGCGCTGGTGGCGGCCCGGGTTCTGGATTTTGGCGATGCGCTCAGACTCGTACGTCAGCGCGGACTCTATATGCAGGAAGCGGTGCCTGTCGGCCAGGGGGGCATGCTGGCTGTTGTGGGCCTGGATGATGCGAAGGTTTCTGCCATTTGCGTAGAGACCGTGCAGGATGGAGAGGTGCTGTCAGCGGCGAATTACAATGCCCCCGGACAAGTCGTCGTCGCAGGCTCGAACACTGCCATTGAGCGCGCTCGCCCTGCTTTTTTGAATGCGGGGGCGCGCATGGCCAAACCCCTTGCCGTCAGTGTTCCGTCCCACTGTCGTCTTATGGATCCAGTCTGTCAGCAATTGGAAGCGGATTTTGCGAGTGTGGGTTTTGCCAAGCCTGTCATTCCGGTGGTGCAGAATGTTTCGGCTTCTTTGACGACTGATGCTGAGGAGATTCGCTCGAATCTTATTCGTCAGGTCAGTCAGCCGGTGTTATGGGCTGCCAGTGTGAAGTGCATCGCGGACCAGGGTGTAACGCGCTTTTTCGAATGCGGCCCTGGCCGGGTTCTGGCAGGGCTCGGAAAACGAATGCAGCCTGCTGTGCAGGTGGTGGGGTTAGAGGATAGGAAGGCATATCTATGCTGAAGTCCAGAGATATTTTTTTGAAGCACGGCTGATGAAGCACGGGTGTACGAAAGCATGCGGAAAGACGATGCAGATCTGGCAGGCAAGGTTGCCTTGGTGACGGGTTCCAGTCGGGGTATAGGGCGGGCGATAGCCTTGCGGCTGGGTGCTGCCGGGGCAAAGGTCGCAGGAACGGCCACCACGGAGCAAGGCGCACAGGCTATTAGCGACTTTTTTTCCAGCAACGGTATTGATGGCGTGGGGTTGGTGCTGGACGTCACAAGCTCCCAGTCAGTGGATTCGGCATTGCAGGCAGTAACCGAGCGTTTCGGTTCCCCCTTGATTCTTGTCAACAATGCGGGCATAACCCGGGACAACCTGTTTGTGCGCATGAGGGAGGTAGACTGGGATCAGGTAATCAACACCAATCTCAGTTCAGCTTACCGTATGGCTCGAGCCTGCGTCAGGAGTATGACCCGTTCGCAATGGGGGCGGATTATAAACATCAGCTCTGTGGTCGGCTCCATGGGAAATGCGGGACAGGTGAATTACGCAGCAGCCAAGGCGGGCATGGAAGGGCTGACGCGTGCGTTGGCGCGGGAGCTGGGAGGGCGGCAGGTGACTGTCAATGCGGTGGCACCCGGCTTTATAGACACTGATATGACACGCGCCCTCCCTGAAAAAACGCGAGCGCAAATCCTGGAAACAATTCCCCTGGGCCGCCTTGGGCAAGCTGATGAGATCGCTGCTGTGGTGGCGTTTCTTGCCGGGCGAAGCGGAGGCTACATCACCGGGGAGACGCTGCATGTCAACGGTGGAATGTTCATGAGCTGAATACCTGTCGTTGTTATGGCGATGGGGCAGTATCAAATTTTTTGGTTCCGCCTGGAATTTTTCCGGCGGTTATATAAACTGCCTTGGCTCTGTTTGGGTCAGGGTGGTTGGGAAGTGTGGGAGCACGTTAACGCATGAGTAGTATTGAGAAAAGTGTCAGCGAAGAACAAAACTTGGCCGACGGCTCTGTTGAAAGCCCTGTGGCGAGCACTGCTCAGAGCGCCAACGACGGCGACAGCATTGAGGCAAGAGTTACGAAGCTTGTCTTTGAGCAGCTTGGCACCAGCACCAAAAGCATCGAGAGTGTGAGCCAGATAACCCCTTCTCTTTCATTCGTGAATGATCTTTCCGCCGATTCCCTGGATACAGTCGAGCTGGTGATGTCTCTTGAGGAAGAGTTCGGCATTGAAATCGTGGACGAAGAGGCCGAAAACATCAGAACAGTTGAGGATGCGATAGTTCATGTCAAGAACAAGGTCGCTCTTTCTGGGGCGGCAGCTTCTGTGAGTGACAAAGAGCTCTCTTGAGAACAGGCTTGCAGCGCTGCCTGAGTCTGACTTCGGTGGGAAGCTGTGCGCAGCCAAGTCGTACAAGAGCGAGTGGAGAGTGAGGTCAGCCGAGTGTTCCGGGAGAGAAAAACACCCGCTGAAATAGCTGCCTTGCTCCCTCGGTTTTGGGTCGACGGCGAGTCGGCCTCCTTGATTCCTGTTACGGATCGTGGGTTCTTGTATGGGGATGGTGTGTTTGAAACCATCCGGGTGTGCTACGCCAACCTTCCGCTCTGGGCTTGGCACAGGCGTCGGTTGCATGAGTCTTGTCTGAGACTGGATCTTCCCGTTGATCTGTCGGCCCTTGAGCAACAGCTGTTCTGCCTCGTAAAGGATTTCGATGCAGCTGTCGTCAAGGCCATAGTGACGCGGGGCGATGGTCGCCGCGGCTACAACCCGTCCGGGGCGCCTGGTCGAGTAGTCGTAGGTCTCCATCCTCTCCCTGAATTGCCGGAAGGTGCCATGCAAGAGGGTGTCTGTGTTCGGTGCTGCCGTACCCGCCTTGGCCATTGTCCGGCCTTGGCAGGCATGAAGCACATGGGGCGCCTTGAGCAGGTGATGGCCCGTGCGGAATGGCAGGACAATACCCATTTTGAAGGATTGCTTTTCGACGTTGATGACTGGCTTGTCTCCGGGACCATGTCAAATGTTTTTTTGGTGAAATCTGGTGTGCTCTACACCCCGGACCTGTCGTTGAGTGGCGTTCGCGGTGTGATGCGGCAATGGATTCTGGATAATCTGGGCGCATGCGAGAAGCGGCTTGGGTACCGGGATCTTGAGGAAGCCGATGAGGTTTTTCTGACCAACAGTGTTGTGGGGGTGGTGCCTGTCAGTCGTTGCTCTGATGTGTGCTGGTCCACGGGTCCTGTTACCCGCAATATTCAGGAAAGATGGGCCCGTTTGATTGCGCCCTGAATCTTTTTCGTTGCGCACTTCTTGTCTGGTGACGGACTGCGCTCGATGAATGCGGTTTTTTTCGCATATCTGCTTCGAAAGATCTCTGTTTCGTGAGACAGTTCTTTTCATGAAACTCGCCCGCTTTTCTTTGATTGTGTTTCTGGCTCTGGTGCTGTTGGTTGGCTCTGGTGTGGGAGCTGTCTATTTTTGGTTGTCGCGTCCTCTGGTGGCAGGGACGTCTTTTCGCATAGTGATACAACCGGGAGAAAATTTTGCCTCCATTGTGACCAGCATGGTTCACCGGGGGCTGCTGACCTCTGCCAGGTGGGTACGCCTCTATGCCAGAGTGACAGGGGTTGATACCGCCGTCCGTCCTGGTGAATACAGCTTTGCTGATGGCACCAGTTTGCTCGGCTTGTTTGCGGCCTTGACCGCCGGTGATGTTGTGCAGCGGGCGGTGACCCTGGTGGAGGGGCGAACGCTTGCCGAAAATCTGGCTTCCTGGGAAAAAAGTTATCTTTCCTTGACACCATCTCCTCTGCGTGAGGAAGCCATAGGGGCCTTGCTTGAAATTCGGGCTCCCTCGCCGGAGGGGTTATTCTTTGCGGACACCTATTTTTACCAGTTGGGTGATACGGATGTTTCCGTGCTTCAACGCGCGCATCAGCGTCTGCTTGATGTGCTGGCCGAAGAATGGGGCAGGCGGGAACCGGGGTTGCCCTACGCCAGTTCCTACGAAGCCCTGGTGATGGCTTCTCTGGTGGAAAGAGAGACGGCTGTGCAGGCGGAGCGCCCCCGCATTGCCGGTGTGTTTATTCGTCGGCTGCTCAAACGGATGCGGCTGCAGAGTGATCCCACTGTCATTTATGGCATGGGGACGCACTATAAAGGCCATCTCAGGCGTAGGGACTTGCTGAGACACACGCCCTACAATACCTATCGAATAAGGGGGCTTCCTCCCACTCCTATTGCTCTTGTCGGGCGCGGGGCTCTTCATGCGGCCCTGCATCCTGCTCAAGGGACTGCCTTGTATTTTGTGGCGCGGGGGGACGGCAGCCATGAATTTTCCGACAATCTGGCAGCGCATAACAGGGCTGTATCCAGATATCAGCTGAATCGGCGTGATGACTATCGCAGCACTCCTTTCAGTCATACTCCGAGCAAGGACAGAGAGCATCAAACACAGTGATTCCTGAAAAAACGCCGCGTCATCCTGGATTTTTCGTGACTGTCGAGGGGGTGGATGGCGTGGGTAAAAGCACCCAGGTTGACCTTCTCTGCGCATGGCTTGAGGCGCAGGGTATTGCGTTTGTGTGTACGCGGGAGCCGGGTGGAACAAGTTTGGGAGAGGCCATTCGTGAACTTCTGCTGTGCCCCTCAGGCCCCCCTGTTGCTGATCTGGCTGAGTTGCTGTTGATATTTGCCGCACGGGCACAGCATCTGGAACAGGTTATCAAGCCTGCGCTGACCGCTGGGAAAGTGGTTCTTTGTGATCGTTTTACTGATGCCAGTTTTGCATATCAGGGAGCGGGGCGCGGATTGAGTCAGACAGCCCTGTGCACACTTGAGTCTTTGGTGCAGGCGGGGTTGCAGCCAGACCTGACATTCCTTCTGGATATGCCTGTGACAGATGGCCTTGCGCGCCTGGCGAAGACTGGTGATCCGGATCGACTGGAACAATTGCCGTCTGATTTTTTTGCGCGTGTACGGCAGATGTATCTGACGCGGGCTCGGGAATATCCTGAACGATTTGTTATGGTTGATGCTTGCCATCAGGTGAACGCCGTGCGAGATCAGCTTGTTGGCATCCTGCGGGGACGGTTGGGGCGTGAATAGCAGTCAGACAGTGCCTGCTGCCGATTGGCATCCTCAAAATTGGGCGCTGTTATGTCAAAGGCTGGCCAGTGGCTGTTTGCCGCATGCCCTTTTGTTCCGAGGACAGGAAGGTGTAGGGAAAAAACAGAGTGCGTTGGCATTTGCGCACTATCTGCTCTGTCAGAACAGGCGGAGCAATGGGCCTTGTGCTTCCTGTGCCGGATGCCGGCTGGTGGTGGCCGCAACCCATCCCGACATGTTGTGTGTGGAGCCGGAGAAAGACGGAGCAGAAATAAAAATTGCCCAGGTGCGTGAACTGATTGCCTTCACGGAGCGAACGCCTTTGCAGGGTGGTAGTCGGGTGGTGATCCTGGCGCCCGCTGAATCCATGAATGACAATGCGGCCAACGCACTGCTCAAATGCCTGGAAGAGCCCGGCTCAAACACCGTTCTCTTACTTGTTTGTCAACACGCCGGACGTTTGCGGGCAACTTTGCGCAGCCGTTGCCAGTCTGTTCTCTTTGGCGTGCCGCCCCACGCGCTGGCGCTGGATTGGTTGGGAGGGCAGGGTGTAGAGCCGGACAAGGCTGAGCCCTTGTTGCAACTGGCGGGCGGCGGACCGATCAAGGCTCTTTTGTATGCGCAACAGGCGGTATGGGAACAGAGAGAGTCAATGCTGTCTGGACTGGTCGCTTTGGGGCATGGCAGGAAAGCGCCGGCCCAGCTGGCACAGGAGTGGTCAGGGTTCGAGCTCAAAGCGGTGCTTGAATGGATGGGCTGTTGGGTACAGGAAATGGTGCGCTATCAAGCGACTGGCAATGAGAGATTTCTTGTCACCAGTGGTTACCGGAAGATGTTTCGCCATTTCGCTGGGCGGGCGGGCTGTCGCCGTCTTCTGGCGTTGGAGCATTGGCTGGCAGAGCAGCGTGTACTGGTTGCGTCTCACAGTCATCTGAATGCACAGTTGTTGTTGGAGGCTGGCTTGAGTCGTTGGCTGGATCTGGCTACGACTCGCCTTCCCGTTGCGTCTGGAGAATGTGATTGAGTGCGCGGACACGCCGGAATGGTGTCTTGTCAAATCAGAGGGGGGGGAACAGTGTCCCAGAAGCAAAGAGGCAGTCTTCTTTCTGCCACCATAGTGGATCTATCTGCTCTGCATGCGGCCTACATGCCTTTTATCAAGGGAGGGGCACTTTTTATAGAGACTGACAGGCCTTTCAACCTGGGGGATGAAGTTTTCCTGCGGTTGACACTGATGGATGAGGATGATGTCTGGCCTATAGCGGGGCGGGTTGTCTGGCTGACACCTCGCGGTTCTCAAGGGAACCGCAAGCAGGGGGTGGGCTTGCAGTTTATTGACTCCGATGATCCAGCCCGTGTCAGGGTGGATATCTTGCTGGCTGGCGCCCTGAAATCTGACCGTCCGACTCACACACTGTAACTCTTGTAAGGAAGTGCTCCGTGTTTATTGATTCTCACTGTCATCTCGATCGCATTGATCTTACTCCCTATGATGGCTGCATGGATGCAGCCCTGGCGGCAGCGCATGATGCCGGGGTGAAGGCGCTGTTGTGTGTATGCGTTGATCTGGAGAATTTTCCTGCTGTACTGGAGTTGGCAAAGAGCAAGAAGAATGTCTGGGCGTCTGTGGGTGTGCATCCGCTGGAGCCGCATGAGAAGCCACTGGATGCGGAGACCTTGCGCTCCCTGGCTCGCGATGACCGGGTGGTAGCTATAGGGGAAACCGGGTTGGATTATTACCGGGGAGGGGGGCAGACCGGCCCCATGCAGGACAGTTTTGTCTCCCATCTGGAGGTTGCGCGTGACCTGGGGCTTCCGGTTATTGTCCATAGCCGCAGCGCGCGACAAGACACCCTGGATCTGCTCCGGGCGCACGCCTGTCAGGAAAAAGCAGGTGTCCTGCACTGTTTTACTGAAGACTGGAATATGGCCAGGGTCGCGCTGGATCTTGGGTTTTACATTTCTTTTTCAGGTGTCGTGACTTTTAAGAATGCGGGTGAGCTCAGGGAAGTCGCAAAGAAGGTTCCTTTGGACCGGATGCTGATCGAAACGGATGCTCCCTGGCTGGCACCAGTTCCTTACAGAGGAAAGTCCAATGAGCCGCGTTTTGTTGTGGAAGTGGCCCGTTTGCTTGCCGAGCTGCGCGGTATGGAGATGGAAGAAGTGGGCCGTGTCACGTCTGAAAACTTTTTTCGTTTGTTCGGCAACGCTGTTCTGACTTGAGGGTTTGCGCCGTCCTTTGACAAAAGATGGGCGCGAGGCGGAAAGCTTGCGCGGTGTCGTCTCCTTCCCCCCATGAGGGTTTGGCAGCAAGGGCGATGCGGGCGATTTATTCCTGCATGGCCTGTTGGCGATCGGTCTCGAGTCCGGCGAGCAAGCCAGCAAAATCGGCTGGCAGGGGAGCCTCCCAGCGCATTTCGTCGCCCGTAGCAGGGTGCAGCAAGCCGAGACGGCGGGCATGCAGCGCCTGGCGCCCAAACCCTTGCAGTACTTTTTTGAGTTCTGGCGTCGCCTCTCGTGGAATACGGGGAGATCCGGTGTACAGCGCGTCGCCGACCAGCGGATGACCCAGATGCTGCATGTGCACCCGGATCTGATGTGTGCGGCCCGTCTGCAGGTTCAGACTCAGATGGGTGTGCGCGCGGAAGTCGCGCAATACAGCGTAATGAGTCACGGCGGGCTTGCCTGCGGCGACTACAGCCATTTTCAGGCGATGGACCGGGTGGCGTCCTACCGGCTGATCGACACAACCGCCTGTCGTCAGGTTTCCCATGGCGACAGCTTCGTAGTTGCGGTACAGGCTCCGCTTGCGCAATTGCTCGGACAGGCTGTTTTGGGCTTGCAGGTTCTTGGCGACCACCATCAGCCCGGTAGTGTCCTGGTCGAGGCGGTGCACTATGCCCGCCCGGGGCAGGCACGCCAGGGCCGGGCAGTGCCAGAGCAGACCATTGAGCAGCGTTCCCTGCCAGTGCCCTGCCGCTGGATGAACCACCAGTGATTCAGGCTTGTTGACGATCAGAAGATGCTCATCCTCGTAGAGAATGTCCAGGGGCATCTTTTCGGGAAGCCATTGCCCTGTCTCTTCGAGGATGGCTTCCAGCTTCAGTGTTTCGCCACCACGCAGGCGATCGCGAGGGCGCACCCTGGCGCCATCAACGGTCAAGGCGCCAGTGCGGATCCATGTCTGGAGGCGAGAGCGTGAATAACGGGGAAAAAGACGCACTGCCAGCTGGTCGCAGCGTTCGCCGCCCAGCTCATCCGGCAGTACTGCCACAAGATTTATCTGCTCACTCATGCAGTTTGCATCAAGTCCTCTGTGTTCAGAACCGGGGCGAGCGGCCTCCCCAGAGCGGTTGTCTGGGATTCAGGTGTGTACTGTGTTTAAATGGCACGCCCGGGTGCGCACTGTATCACAGTATCCGGTGAGATTGGCTATACCCGTACAGGCGCCTGCGCCGGGAATCTCCCCTATGCCGACTGCAAAATACATCATTGGACTGGCTGTTCTCTTGCTGCTGGCGGCCTGTTCCAGCACAGGAAAGAAAGTGGATGAAAGCCTGGCTGAGGCTCACCTGTACCAGCAGGCCAGCAATCTCCTCGATAAAAAAGATTATGTGGAGGCCGTCGACTTTCTCAGGGCACTGGAGTCCCGCTATCCATTTGGTCCTTTCTCGCAACAAGGCCAGATGGATCTGATATTCGCCTATTACAAAAACAACGATTTCGAGGAGGCCGGGGCTGCTGCCGAGCGTTTTCTCCGCCTTCACCCCCAGCACGCCAATGTGGCTTATGCCTATTATATGCGTGCATTGGCGTCTTACTCTGTTGATGCCAAGCCCATGACGCGCTATCTTCCGGTGGACGCGTCACGCCGGGATCCTGGTCGAGCTCGCCAGTCGCTGGATGAATTTACCGAGTTCCTCTATCTTTTTCCGGACAGCCGTTACGCCGAGGACTCTCGCAAGCATGTGGTGTCTTTGCGTAATCGTCTGGCGCGCCATGAACTGCATGCGGCTGACTATTACATGAAACGCAAAGCCTATGTGGCAGCGATCAACCGGGGGCGCTATGTTGTGGAACACTTCCAGGGTACGGGTGTTGTAGAACAGGCCCTGGGTGTGATGGTTGAGGGCTATCTGAGACTCGGCCTCGAGGCGCCGGCCAAAGAATCCATGGCTGTACTCAGCAGCAATTTTCCGAACAGTACTTTGCTCGACAAGAAAGGCCAGTTTGTGGGCTACCGGGAATACGATGACGTGGACCCCAGTATTCTCAATACGTTGACTTTTGGTCTGCTCGGAACCTCACATCAAACTCCTTCTCCGGTATCTCCACCATGAAGACCAGTACCGCCCCTGAGCGCGATTCCTCCGTCCACAGCCATAGCCGCTGTCCAGCTTGTGGGGCCCCGGTCAACTGGTCAGAGCGCCCACCGCATCGTCCATTCTGTTCTGAGCGGTGTCGCACTCTTGATCTGGGTGCCTGGGCCGGAGAGGAATATCGGATTCCGGTCGCTTCAGACCCTTTTGTATTGGCCACAGAATCACCTGTTGAAGATCCCTGACGGCTGCTCTTTCTCTCCGTTGGTGTGTACAGTTGCTGTCCAGGATGCTTCCGGGGTGGCAGGTGGTTCTTGCGGGCTGCGTGGGAGCGATGCGCGGCGGCTTTCACTGGTGACTTGACCGCAGAAAGGCGGAATGCAATCCCAAGTGTTCGCTATGGAGCAGGTCGCTCAGTTTGAGCGTGGGGGTGTTGCCCGCCTTTCAGCCCCGTTGTGATGTCCTTTTTGCCCTCAGCTCAGGGCAGCCATTCCCGGTTGTTTTTTTTCTGTAAAAAGCGACGGCGTGCCTGCTGCTGGTGTGAGTCACATGCGCTGGTGTGGTTTGTCAGAGAACCTTGTCGTGACAACGGCCACGGCAACGGCAAAACAATAACGACAACGATAACGACAACGATAACGACAACGACAACGACAACGACAACGACAACGACAACGACAACGACAACGACAACGACAACGACAACGACAACGACAGATGCGCGGGATGCGGTTTTCCGGGATGAAGCCACTTGCCCATCATCATGCAAAGCAAAAAAGCGGAAACGGGCGCAATTGCCTGGGGCTCCAGCTTGATGAGTGGCTCGGTCTTGAAGGTGAAGGACCGGCCTAGCCGATATGGAAACCGCTTGGCATGGGGCTCAGGTTGTCATTGCCTTCAATGTGAACCCTCTTGACGTGTGCTTCCGGTGGCCCTTCCTTGAGTAGCTGAATCAAGCTGGCAAGACCTTCTGATTGGCCGCAGGCCGTGACAAGAACACTGCCATCAGGGCAGTTTATGGCCGAGCCGACAATGCCCAGATGCTCGGCCTGCTTCTGAGTCCAGATTCTGTAGGAGACGCCCTGGACTCGCCCTTCTATCCGGACCTGTTTACAGAGAACCTCCATAAAAAAACACCTCCAGCACCAGGCAATGTCGAATAACATCGGAAAAAATTATGCAATGTCCAGGATTTTGTGGCACTGCAGGTTCAATCGCCAGCGCGGATTCCTGAGGCAGTACTCCACCGCACTACGCGTTGCCGAATTACGATAGAGAGCATCCTGAGCCTGACGATGAGGGTCTACAACTGGGCTGAGGTAATAGTAACGCGCCTCTATGTATTCAAAATCAGAAGGCATGGCCATGGCCTGCGGAAACACCAGCTTCAGCTCATCGCAGCGAGTGACCACAATCTTGCTTCCAGCTTTGGGGCTGACAACGGACCAGTCGACAGCCGCAGGAACAGGCAAGGTACCGTTAGTCTCGATGGCCACTTCAAAGCCACGCTTTTGCAGTGCCTCTATGAGAGGAGTATCGAGCTGCAGGAGCGGCTCGCCTCCCGTGCAGACCACCAGGGGACGACCGCCCCCCGTCGCGTTGCCGCCCCATAAGTGCAGGACCTGGGCCGCCAGAGCCTCTGGTGTACGGAAGGTGCCGCCTCCCTGACCATCGGTTCCCCGAAAGTCTGTATCACAAAAGCGACACACCGCCTTGTGACGATCCTGCTCACGCCCGCTCCACAGGTTGCAGCCACTGAAGCGGCAGAACACGGCAGGCCGTCCACTGTTATGTCCCTCGCCCTGGAGGGTATAGAACATTTCTTTGACGCTGTACATCAAATGGGTGCCTGGTCTTCATAGATCAATGGGTCACAAGCCTGGTTGGCGGCGAACGCTTGTAGTCGTTCCAGACAGGCGCTGCAGCGGCCACAAGAATGCTTGCGCCCGTTGTAGCAGGTCCAGGTGTCGGAATAATCCAGTTCCATCGCCAGGCCCCGGCGCAGGATATCGGCCTTGCTGGCATGCAACCAGGGAGCCTCCACCTTTACCGGCTGCCAGTCACACAGGCGCGTGACGCCGTTGATTGCCTCAACAAACTCAGGACGGCAATCCGGGTAAAGGACGTGATCCCCGGCGTGAGCCCCATAGAAAACAACATCTGCTTTTTTGGACAGGGCATAAGATACAGCCAGCGAAAGCATCACCATATTGCGGTTGGGGACGACGGTTTGCTTCATGTTTTCTGTGCCGTAGTTTCCTTCGGGTACATCAGTTCCGGTCGATGTGAGGGCCGAGTCCCCAAAAATTCCTGCGATAGAGGAAAGATCGACTATTTTGTGTTCAATTCCAAGGCCGGCGCTGACTTTGGCTGCGCACTCGAGTTCCCGGCTGTGTCTCTGGCCGTAGTTGAAGGAAATGGCGGCTGCATTGTAACCCAGTGCCCGGACATGGTGGAGGACTGTGAAGGAGTCCATGCCGCCGGAGTACACGACAACAGCTTTGCGGGAAGAGCAGGAGTACTGGTTATCCATAGTTCACTCAAGTCAGGAAGCAGGGTCGACGTTCAGCGGCCTCGATGATTTGCCCGGTGCTTCAGTGCCGGGCTCGCAGTCGGCGAAGGTGGCACGTAGCTTTCGACAGGCTGCGGACCGCCGTGAGCTATTTGGCGCGCCCACTCTAAATTTGGGGCGCCCACTCTATAAGGTGGGCCCGTTTCAAGCAATAGATGATGTCAATTCAGGCAGGGTGTTTGCCGATCGTTCAGTGGCCAGCTGGTTGGTTTGACTGTGTCTGGGTGCGCCAGGCCGCAGCTGGCAAGGGCGGGGAGATCAGGAGTTGACACGGTTGCGCACTTCCGTATAATCCGCCGGGTATCCGTTGTGCGGGACCCTCTGTGTCTTGCTCTGCGGTGCGCCGAGGGTTGAGTGGTGGACGTAGCTCAGTTGGTAGAGCCCAGGATTGTGATTCCTGTGGTCGAGGGTTCGAGCCCCTCCGTCCACCCCATTAAAACTCCTTTCGCAAGCCTCCGGACGCGTGCTGCTATCCAGATGTGGTGCGTTTTTCTGTGGGCGCGGAGGTCGCGGAGACAGGAATAGCAAGGAAACAAAAGGCAGGTTGTTGGTGCCAAGCGCTGTGATCCGTGTTTGAGGGGCATCTGATGATGAGCCTGGAGTCAGAAGGCCTGACTCGTGTATGCGTGGATCGGGTTCACCTGCTGCTCCGTTGCGTGGGTAGCGCGTGTGCGACGTTTTCCTTGCGCAATTTCTTATGCAATTCCGGACTTTTGTAGACTCCCCTTCTTGACTCAGCGGATGTGGTGGAACTGGTAGACACGCTGGCTTTAGGTGCCAGTGCCGAGAGGTGTGAGAGTTCGAATCTCTCCATCCGCACCATCGACTTGAAAGCCTGAGCTGCACTATCGGTGTTTTATGGTGTTTGCCGGAAAGTCGAAGAAAGTGTCCCGCCGTTTTGAGCGGCACAGCATCGGGCACTGCAAATGGCTGTATCGTTCCTGCTTGCACTCTCACTGTTTTTTATAAGGATCACGCATGCAAGTCTCTCTCGAAATCATGTCCGACCTTGAACGTCGCCTGAAAATCTCGGTGCCTGCACAGTTGGTCGAAGAGAAAGTCAACGATCAGCTTCTGCGGCTGACGCGCTCTGTCAAGCTCAAGGGTTTTCGTCCTGGCAAGGTGCCTCTCAAGATAGTGCGGATGCATTACGGGGTCGAAGCTCGCCAGGAGGCTATCGGCTGGCTGATGCAGTCTTCCTGCAGTGAGGCGATAAAAGAGCATGGACTCAATCCTGCCTCTCCTCCCAACCTGGAAGCTCTCAACGTCCAGGAGGGCGCCGATCTTGAATTTGCGGCCACTCTTGAGATCTGCCCGGAAGTCAAGCTGGCAGACTTCACTGAAATCGAAGTGAACAAACCCGTTGCCGAAATTGCTGACTCTGACATTGACACCATGATCGAGGAGCTCCGCAAGCAGAATCGACGTCTGAAAGACCTTGCCCCGGAGGTGCCTGCAGAAAAGGGGCACTTGGTGACATTTGATCACAAAAGCATTGTCCAGGGAGATAGCGCTGAAAGGGGAGAGGGTACAGGTCAGAAAGTTGTTCTGGGAGACGGCGAGATGATTCCTGGCCTGGAAGACGCGATGATCGGCATGAAAGTGGGTGAGACGAAGGACGTTGAAGTCACTTACCCTGATGATTTCGGACAAGTAAAGCTGCGCGGACAGCGCGGGCTCGTCACTATCACGGTCAAGGGCGTTGGCGAGCGTGTTCTGCCGGAAGTCGATGAAGAATTTTGTGGGCTCTACGGCGTTAAAGAGGGGGGGGTGGAAGCCCTGCGCGCTGAAGTCTCACGCAATATGCAACGCGAGCTGAAGCAAGCCATCAAAAGGAAGGTCAAAGATCAGGTTATGCAGGGCCTGTTGGCACTGAATCCGATACCACTTCCCCAGGCGTTGGTGAGCGAAGAGGCAGAACGACTTGAGAAGCAGTACATCCAGCGCCTTGCGGATCGAGGGGTGCCTGAGACGCAAATACCAAGTGGCTTTGCAGAGAACCTCCGGCCTGAAGCCAGTCGGCGAGTGCAGCTGGGTTTTGTTGTTGGTGCTGTTGTACAAAAGCACGGCCTTGAAGCCAAGCCGGAGCGTGTGGACGCCATGTTGCAGGATGTGGCTGCTGCGTATCAGTCGCCACAGGATGTGATCAGATGGTACAAGAACAACGAGCAGCAACTCGACATGATCCGTCAGATTGTCCTCGAAGATGAGGTGGTGGATACTGTTTTGGGTGCCGCCAAGCTGACGGAGATGCACTGCAGTTACGCAGAGGCAGTTAAAGCTGCCGATGCCGATCCTGAACTTTCGGCTGAGAAGGCTGAGAAGGCTGAGAAAGCTGATAAGGCTGAGAAGGCTGAGAAAGCTGAGAAAGCTGAGAAAGCTGAGAAAGCTGAGAAAGCTGAGAAAGCTGAGAAAGCTGAGAAAGCTGAGAAAGCTGAGAAAGCTGAGAAAGCTGAGAAAGCTGATAAGGCCAAGAAGGCTAAGAAAGCTAAGGCTGAAAAAGTTGACAAGGCGGACAAGGCTGATAGCCAAGCTGACAGCCAGCAAGCCTGACTTCGATAAGAGCAGATGCGAATACGGGCCCTGCCCCTCTGATATGACGACAAGGAATATGCTCAGAACTATGTCTTATCCAGCCGACTACAGTGTCCCAAGCGTGTCAGCCAGTGGGCTGGTCCCGATCGTTGTGGAACAAACAGCCCGCGGTGAGCGTTCCTATGACATCTACTCCCGCCTGCTGAAAGAACGGGTCATCTTTCTCGTAGGGCAGGTCGAAGATCACATGGCCAACCTGATTGTGGCGCAGATGTTGTTTCTGGAGGCAGAAAATCCAGACAAAGACATCCATCTGTACATTAACTCCCCGGGTGGCTCTGTGACAGCTGGCATGGCCATCTATGACACCATGCAATTTATCAAGCCCAGTGTCTGCACTTACTGTATAGGCCAGGCGGCCAGTATGGGAGCACTTCTTCTGGCTGCGGGGGCCCCTGAAAAACGCTTCTGCCTTCCACACTCCAGGGTTATGATTCATCAGCCTTTGGGCGGGTTCCAGGGCCAGGCGTCTGACATAGAAATACATGCCCGCGAAATTCTGGCCATCAAGCAAAAACTGAACAAGGTACTGGCCAGCCACACGGGCCAATCGCTGAAAGTCATCGAAAGGGATACAGACCGCGATAACTTTTTGTCTGCGGAAGAGGCTGTAAAATACGGTCTGGTGGATAAAGTTATGGACAAACGTGTTATTGACAAGAAAGAATAGAGTCTTGCAGTGCCGCCGTTTTACGGCGGCTGTTCATGAGTTGCAGTCAACTGACTTGAAGGGCCTCCTTGAAAAATTGCGCAAAAGGCTACATCTTGTCCTGATGAATCGCAGCGTCTCCTGGACGGAGGGGCTGCGCGTTCTGTTGTGTCGGTTTTCGACCGACGTCATTGTCTGCGTCCTTGAGTCGAAAATTTTTGACTGTTTTTCCAGACAGTCCCGTATATACCATCAGGGGATTGCTCATGACTGACAAAACAAGTGGAAAAGGGCAGCGAGAAAATGGCAGCAAGCTGCTCTACTGTTCTTTCTGTGGAAAGAGCCAGCATGAAGTGTGCAAGCTGATTGCAGGGCCCTCCGTTTTTATCTGCGGTGAGTGTGTTGATCTGTGCAACGACATCATTCGCGAGGAAGTGCGCGAACAGGCGGCTGAGCAGGCCAAAGACAAGCTTCCTGTTCCCAAAGAGATAAAGGAAACGCTTGACCAGTACGTGATCGGGCAGCAGCGGGCCAAGAAGGTTCTTTCTGTTGCTGTGTACAATCACTACAAACGTTTGCAGGCGCGTGAGGAGCTGCCTCCGCTGGATGCCAAGCAGGGCAAAAATGGCAAGGCTCAGGAAGTTGAGCTCGGAAAGAGCAATATCTTGCTGATAGGTCCGACCGGCTCGGGAAAGACACTCCTGGCCGAGACTTTGGCCCGTCTGCTTGATGTTCCTTTCACTATTGCTGACGCGACCACCCTTACGGAAGCAGGGTATGTGGGCGAGGATGTTGAAAACATCATTCAGAAGCTGTTGCAAAAATGTGAGTACGATGTAGAAAAAGCCCAGAGAGGCATTGTTTACATTGATGAAATTGACAAAATTTCTCGCAAGGCGGACAACCCTTCGATAACGCGGGACGTTTCTGGAGAAGGTGTCCAGCAAGCGCTCCTGAAATTGATAGAGGGCACAGTTGCTTCCGTTCCTCCACAGGGGGGGCGCAAGCACCCGCAGCAGGAGTTTCTTCAGGTCGACACGAGCAATATTCTCTTCGTCTGCGGTGGGGCGTTTGCGGGCCTTGAAAAAGTTATCCGGGAACGTACCGACAAGGGAGGCATTGGGTTTACGGCCGACGTCCACAGTCAGGAGAATGATCACAGTGCGGCCGAAGCTTTCAAGGAAGTCGAACCGGAGGACCTTGTGAAATTTGGTCTTATACCCGAGTTCGTTGGCCGCCTTCCCGTTGTGGCTACTTTGGAGGAGCTGGATGCTGAGGCACTGGTTCGTATTCTTGTCGAGCCAAGGAATGCGCTGACGAAGCAGTATAGCCGTCTTTTGAAGATGGAAAATGTAGAGGTGGATTTTCGCAAGGACGCACTTGAAGAAGTCGCCAGGCAAGCTATGGAGCGAAAAACAGGAGCCAGAGGCTTGCGCTCAATACTGGAGAATATTCTTCTGGAAACCATGTACGAGATACCATCAGATAAGGCAATCACCAAAATTGCTGTTGATGCCAGCGTTATTCGGGGTGAGTCAGAACCTCTGCTGATTTATGAAAACAAGCCCAAGTCTGCTCGCTCCAGTCCTCGTGTTGCGGAGGACAAAGGGCGTTGACCTTCTGTTTGAGATGTTTTGTGTGTCTCTTTCTGGTGGGCAGTCTGCGGGGTGATACCTCTCGCAGCCAGTGAGAAAATCGTCTGGGGCGATTTTTCTTGTTGGAAGAATTGATTGTCTGTCGTTACGGTCTTGGCCTTTTTGTGTGATGTGGTAAGGAGTGGCTTGGCTTTTCCTTATGTAAGCTTTGGGGTAGAGAGCTGGATTCCTTCTCCCCTCCCAGGGGAGAGCGAGAATTGTGATAGCCTGAGGGGTCGGGTCCCCGCTGAGCTGTCCGTTTGGAAAGGGTGGGTCTCTTTGGTTGCTGGGGCTAGCCCATCCTTGATGGGCGGGTTGCGGGTGCGGGCACTTTTTTCATTAAGGCACCGTTTCCGCAAATAGAGTTGAAGCTTCATCGGGTGTGGCTGCGTTGCTGCGCTGCGTTGTTTTGATTGGAACTTGGGGGGGGCAAGGCGACCGCTGGTCGCTGTTGCTTCAAGCCTGTCACCGTCTTGTGCCGCCTGGCTGCGGCGCTGGATGTTGACGATGTCTTTCAACCTCTTGTTTGCGGTATCTGTAGCCCTCTCTCCAGTGTCAGACAAGGTGTGGTTGCGATCTGACGTGGGCTGACCTGACCTGCGTCAGCGTTCTTGGCAAGGGCGGAGTCGTTGTTGCCCCGCCGCTCGTCCCTCTTCACTTTCATTCGTCATTCCTGCGCCCTTGTCATTCCCGCGAAGGCGGGAATCCATGTGGCACCCCCTTTCGTCATCCTCCTCCGTTGTTCTTGCGAAGGCGAGAGTCCGTGTTGCACCGCCGCTCGTCCCTCTTCACTTTCATTCGTCATTCCTGCGCCCTTGTCATTCCCGTGAAGGCGAGAATCCATGCGGCACCGCTGTTCATACAACCTTATATTCATTCGTTATTCCTGTGTCCTCGTCATTCCCGCGAAGGCGAGAATCCATGCGGCACCACCATTCGTCATCCCTCCTCCTTCATTCTCACAAAGGCGGGGTCCATGCGGCACCGCTGCTCATACTGCCTTATCTTCATTCGTTATTCCTGCGCTCTGTCATTCCCGCGAAAGTGAGAATCCATGCGGCACCACCGTTTGCCATCGTTCCTCCGTCATTCTCACGAAGACGGGACTCATGCGGCACCGCTGTTCATACAGCCTTATCTTCATTCGTTATTCCTGCTCCCCTGTCATCCCCGTGAAGGCGGGAATCCATGTGGCACCGCCGTTTGTCGTTCGTCCCACCTGACGTTCATTCGTCATCTCTCCCTCCGCCATTCTCACCAAGGCGGAATCCATGCAGCACCGCTGTTCATACAATCTCACCTTATTTGTCCTCTCGGTGACTATGGTTTCTTCCCTGTTGCCTGGCCACTACAGGGATCGGCCGGGTTACTCAAGAGGACATCTCAACTGGTGATTTTGGGACATGAAGGACTGGCGTTAACAGACTATGCCATTCCCTTCTGGTGGTGATTTATGACGAACTCTGACGGGCACCTGTGCCCTCAATGACAACAATATACGTGGGCGAACCAGGTAGGACGTATCAGGCGTGGATAAAATCTGCGAAAACCTTGTCTAACGTCTGAACTCTGTGGAAGCCAGCACCTGAGGGCATGGTCGCAAAATACGCAGCTTCCTTGTGACAACCACATAAAGGACAAAAAGGAATGTTCAATAACATGAAAATTCAAACCTTCCTTTCCTGCATTTGCAGTCTGCTGATGAGTACCACATGCGCTGCGATCTGGCCCTTTTCCAGTCCGGAAGATGCGTATCGGCATCTGATGCCTATGGGTGAAAACTTTCCCGGTTTCCCTTCGGCCGATGCCGAACGCGTCTCCCGGACCATACACGTCTGCCAGCCCCCCAGGGACTTTGCACCTCTACGCCTGAGCATACCGCCCATGCACTGGCAAAGCACTGGACTTTATCGTGTTCCGGGAGAACCCGTGACCGTCATGATGCATTCTGCCAGTGGCAATCTACCTGCCTCGGAAAGGCCGTTTCTAAGGATTGGAGCACATGTCAAATCATTATCCAAAGGCTGGCCTGCAACACGTGTATCCCATGCATCAGATGGGTTCAGATTGCAAGAAGGAACACAGCAGCAGGATCGCGGCGTTACTTCCGGTTTGATTTACATTCAATTCGTTGCAACGGGAGCTGAGGAAGTTGACATCAGCATTTCAGGTGCTGTCAAAGCTCCCTGGTTTAAACTCGGAAGAGACAGCCTGAAACAGTGGCAAAATGACATCCGGCATTATCCGGCTCCCTGGGCCGAACTGGAAGGAAAGCATGCCATATTGACGCTACCTTCGGTCATGATACGAGATCTTGATGATCCCGCCGAGGTAATCGGTTTTTACGACAAGATCGTGGAGGATGTCAATGCATTGGTAGGATTGCATGAAAATGCGGATGATCAACGTGACCGCGCACCTGATTTGCCTTTTCGCTTTGTGCTGGATTCAGCCTTTCCCCATGCTAATGTCCTCGCCACTTCGGGTTTTCCCATTACTCTCAACTGGATTGGCTACGGCGATCCCTTCGTATGGTTGACGCCAGGAGATCAACAAGTGCGTTCGGTTCTCCTTCATGAGTTAGGCCACTGCTACGAGTCTGACAACCGGCTTGTTGAGCCACCTGGAGCCGAAGAAGCTTTTGCCAATTTGATCGAGTACGGCTACCAATCTCGTGAGGGTTACTGGTTCCTCGCCCAGCGACCCGCCAAAGTCCTCTTTAATAACTACGGTGACTTTTTATATAGTTATTTCACGATCCTTGCGCATCCATTATTTTGGGCTTCTACTTATCTAATGCCTGAATGGTTCGACAGTAGAATCTGGGTAGACGGAGGTTATGTTTCATGGATGCCCAAAAATGCTTTTATGATTCAGCTGGTCATTCATTTGTCTCATGAATTCATCGCCGATTTCTATCGCGAATTCCGTCACACGCCTTCTAATGAGCTGCCTGATGCAAAAGATCCACAAGCAAAAACAGATTATTTTTTCGAGACTCTGTGCAAAGTCACGCAGCAAGATTTAACAAGATTTTTTGAAAACTGGTTTGTGCCTGTCAGCAAAGAGGCTTATCAACGGGTTTCTGAAAAAAGTTACCCCATTCCTGCCTGGCTTCTTCATGACGAACTTCAATGACAACAGCACGCGAGGGCGTATCAGACGTGGATAGAATCTGCGAAAACCTTGTTCAACGTCCGACCTCTGTGGACAGGGTTTGCGCACCAGTTACAAATGCCTTGCGTCGCTTTGCCATATAGTTGTTGCTCCAGCCAGCCTTCTTCTGCTTGCCCTTGATACTGCGCTTGCTGGTCTTACAAGCTGCAGGATATTCAAGGCGATACGACGAATAGAAGAGAGATTTTCCGCAGCATTTTCGTTCTTGATCTGACAGGCATCCTTTGTGTTAGCGCCAGTTAGGAATGTCCTCATTTCATCAGTTTGAGGTGCCCGGTTTTCACCCAGCGGGTGAAGTACTCCTGAAAGTTGTCGGGATCCAACAAACACAAGATTCGGTAAAACGTGTCGTGAGAGGGTATACCGCGCGGCAGCTCCCGAAATGTTCGAAGCCAGTCTTTTTTTTCCTTCCCAAACTCTTCCATATCCTGCCAAGTGTCAGCGTTGGCGATAATGACACAGGCCGCTATAACAAGTATGTCTGTGAAGTTATGCTGACAGGACGCGGCGCACATCTTCGAGGGTTGCGATGAATGTGGTCAGGGGATCTGGCTTGTGTGTCATAAAAAAGCAACCATTTTATCCGCACTCTGACCGTGATCAGCTGGTGCGTAAGCCCTGCTGTTGAAGTCAGCACCTGAGGGATGGTCGCAGAAACCGATCCGGGCAGAGTCCCCTGTGACAGTCATATAAAGGAAAAATAAAGGAGAAAAAGAAATGTTCAATAACATGAAAATTCAAAGCCTCCTTTCCTGCATTTGCAGTCTGCTGATGAGTACCACATGCGCTGCCACATGCGCCGCCTTATGGCCCTTTTCGAGTCCGGAAGATGCGTATCGGCATTTGATGCCTATGGGTGAAAACTTCCCCGGTTTCCCTTCGACCGATGCCGAGCGCGTATCCCGGACCATACACGTCTGCCAACACCCCAGGGACTTTTCGTCTCTACGCCTGCGCATTCCGCCAAGGCACTGGCAAAGCACGGGACTTTATCGTGTTCCGGGAGAACCCGTGACCGTCACTATGCATTCCGCCAGTGGCAATCTATCTTTCCGGGAAAGACCGTTTTTAAGGATTGGAGCACATGTCCAATCCTTATCAAAAGGCTGGCCTGCAACACGTGTATCCTGTGCATCATATAGGTTCAGATTGCAAGAAGGAACACAGCAGCAGGATCACGACGTTACTTCCGGTTTGATTTACATCCAGTTTGTTGCAACGGGAGCTGAGGAAGTTGACATCAGCATTTCAGGTGCTGTCAAAGCTCCCTGGTTTAAACTCGGAAGAGACAGCCTGAAACAGTGGCAAAACGACATCCGCTATTATCCAGGTCCCTGGGCCGAACTGGAAGGAAAGCATGCCATATTGACGCTACCTTCGGTCATGATACGAGATCTTGATGATCCCGCCGCGGTAATCGGTTTTTACGACAAGATCGTGGAGGATGTTAATGCATTGGTAGGATTGTATGAAAATGCAGATGATCAATGCGACCGCGCACCTGATTTGCCTTTTCGCTTTGTTCTGGATTCAGCCTTCCCCCATATTAATATGCTCGCCACTTCGAATTTTCCCATCAATCTCAACTGGATTGGCCACGGCGATCCCTTCGTATGGTTGACGCCAGGAGATCCACAGGTGCGTGCGGTTCTGCTTCATGAGTTAGGCCACAACTACGAGCCTGATGACAGGATTGCTGAACCACCTGGAGCCCAGGAAGCTTTTGCCAATTTGATCGAGTACGGTTACCAATCTCGTGAGGGTTACTGGTTCCTCGCCCAGCGACACTGCAAAAACCTCTTCTATAAGTACGATGACGCTTTATATAGTTATTTCCCGATCCTTATGCATCCATTATTTGTTGCGTCTGCTTATTTCACTCCTGCAAGGTACGACCGCAGAATCTGGGTAGACGGAGGCTATGTTTCATGGATGCCCAAAAATGCTTTTATGATTCACCTCACCCTTCATTTGTCTTATGACTTCATCGCTGATTTCTATCGCGAATTCCGTCACACGCCGTCAAATGAGCTGCCTGATGTACAGGATCCACAAGCAAAAACAGATTATTTTTTCGAAACTCTGTGCAAAAGCACGCAGCAAGATTTAACAAGATTTTTCGAAAGCTGGTCTGTGCCTGTCAGCAAAGAGGCTTATCAAAGGGTTTCCGAAAAAAGCTACCCCATTCCTGCCTGGCTTCTTCATGACGAACTCTGACGGGTGCCTGTACCTCAATGACAACAGCACAGGTGGGCGAACTGGATTGGGTGTTCAAGCGTTACCAGAATAGGCAGCCTACCCATATTTGTTGTGAACGGAGCTCTTGTCAAAAAGAATTACAGGCTGGACCGAGCTTCCATGAGGCTATGCGGGATAGAAAAGCTTTGGAGCAGCAGGAGGCTTTCCTTCGGAAGTTCCACTGTCAGGAACACCGTCCAATGCAAATATCCGCATTTCTCAGTTCAAGACGCAGTGGGGCGGGGCGCCGCAGCCCGGCGTGAAGACGGGGACGGCCTCCAACAACAAACCAACTTGCCCCATGGGGGGAGAAGCTGGTCAATCCCGACCTTTTCCCTTTATCCACAGCAACAGGTTACAGAACCATGTTTTTATATCCTCTGCGATGGACGTCATCAGTAATCTGATATGCCTGAACCTGGGAGAGCTTCTGTCCATGTACTTTTCCAGCTGTTCCACCTTGGTGTGCTGCATGCTCATGCGCTCCTGCTCCAGCTCGTCCTCGAGTTGATGGAGCTTGGCGCGGGTCTCTCTGATTTTTATCTTGAGAGTCTTGCGATTCGTTTTGTATTCCTTCATTGACAGGCTCATGATGGGCTCCCGTGTCAAGATGTCAGTGCTATCAGAACGGACGGCAGAATAAAGAATACCCCCAGAACATAGACAAAAATAACCCATTTGTGGCGGCTGGCTGTTCTGGCAAAGCTGCGCGCCATCCGGGGTGGAATGTAGCGCAGCTGCGGCACACTGTAGATAAGAATGACCGCCGACAGATTAAACAGCATGTGTACCAGTGCAATCTGCATGGCAAAGTAGCTCAAGGGACCCGTTACCGCCGTAGCTGCCAGAAGAGCCGTCACGCAAGTTCCTATATTGGCACCCAGGGTAAAGGGATAGATCTCCTTGATTTTGAAGAGCCCATTGCCCGCCAGTGGCACGACAAGACTGGTGGTAGTCGATGAAGATTGCACGGCGATTGTCATGAGAATGCCTGAACTTATGCCAGTAAAAGGACCTCGGCCTATAGCCTTGTGCAAAATGCGCTTGGCGCGTCCAACCATCAACACCTTGAGCACTTTTCCCAGAACAATAATGGAAAGAAAGATCAGGAGCAGGCCCAGCAGTATCAATGCCAGGTCGCTGATAACCTCCGGCAAGGAGGAGCAAAGTTGCTTGGCACTGCCAATCACGGGAGCTGTGATGACATGCACAGGATTGATGTGGAGGTCTGGCGCATCGCTATGATGCAGCTGAAGGCTGAGATAGCCCGCAGTCTTGGCCAGATACCCCGTCCACATTTCCAGCGGAAGGAAAATGAGTATGGCGATCAGATTGAAAAAGTCATGGACGGTCGCGGCGGCAAAGGCACGACGGAACTCTTTCCTTTTTCCTATATGACCCAGACTCACCAGGGTGTTGGTCACAGTGGTTCCCAGGTTGGCTCCCATAATCATGGGGATGGCCGTGTGTACCGGAAGGCCGCCAGCAACAAGGCCGACAATCACAGAGGTGACTGTACTGGAAGATTGAACCAGGGCTGTAGCAAAGGCTCCAATGACCAGCCCCATGATGGGATTGTCTGCAAAGGCAAAGAGCTGCCGTGCCCCCTGGGCGCCGCCTGCTGCAAGCTCGAATCCTTCGCCAATCATGCTGACAGCAACCAGCAGAAGATAAACCATCAGGACCGCTGCCAGCCAGCGCCAGGCTATGGCACCGGCTGATAGCGGGCGACTGTGGCGTGTCATCATAATTACCCCTTCGACTCAATGTGAGGTTTGCGTTCCGGCATCAGCATGGGTGGTTGGTTTACTGTTGCACCTGAATTTGACGGCAGACTTTGAGCGTGTCAGCCACGAGAAAGGCAACTTCCAGTGACTGGTTGGCGTTCAGGCGTGGGTCACAGTGAGTACGGTAGCATTTCCCCAATAGATCAGGGCTGATAAGGGGAGTGCCGCCGAGGCACTCTGTCACGTTCTGGCCTGTCATTTCCAGGTGAATACCTCCGACACGGGTTCCCTCTGCCTGGTGTATGGCGAAAAAACTGCGGATTTCACGCAGGATGCAGTCAAGATTCCGGGTCTTGTATCCGTTGACTGTTACCGTGTTGCCGTGCATGGGATCCGAACTCCATATCAGCTGACGCCCTTCCTTTTGAACGGCACGGATCAGGGCGGGGAGCTTTTCTTCAACCTGCTGGGCCCCCATGCGCACAATGAGGGTAATACGTCCGGGTTCATTGTCCGGGTTGAGTTTGTCCAGTAGTGAAATCAGATCATCAGGTTCCAGTGTGGGCCCCACTTTGATACCCAGTGGATTGGATATGCCCCGGGCAAACTCTACGTGAGCACCCTCGCACAGGCGGGTGCGGTCACCGATCCAGAGCATATGAGCAGACAGATCATACCAGTGGTCGCCTTCTGCGTCCTGGTGTGTCAGAGCCTGTTCATAAGGGAGAAGCAGGGCCTCGTGGGACGTATAGAGACGTGTCTTTTTCAGCGTTTCACTATTTGATGTATCGAAGCCACACGCACGCATAAAACCCATTGTCTCGTCGATGCGTGCCGCCAGCTGACGGTAGTCGTGAGCTGCCGGGGTGGCACGCACAAAATCCAGATTCCAGGCCTGTACCCGTTCCAGTGAAGCATCACCACCCTGCGCCAGCGCGTGCAGCAAGTTGAGGGTGGCAGCGGACTGGTAATAAGCGCCAAGCATGCGTTCCGGGTCGGGCTGTCGCGCTTCCAGCGTGCGTTTTGTATCGTTTACTATGTCCCCTCTGTAGACGGGGATTTCCAATCCTTCATGCTGTTCTGTTTCCGCAGAGCGGGGCTTGGCGAACTGGCCTGCCATGCGTCCGACCTTGACAACGTGGCAGGACGAGCCGAAGGTGAGCACAACGGCCATCTGCATGAGAACCCGGAAAGTGTCTCGCACGGTGTTTGTACTGAATTCAGCGAAGCTTTCCGCGCAGTCGCCGCCTTGTAACAAAAAGGCCTGTCCCAGGTTAACCCGGGAAAGTTCCTTTTTCAGGGTCAGCACTTCATCGACGCAAACCAGAGGAGGGAGAGAAGCCAGCCTGGCCTCAACCTGGCTCAGGTGCTCGCTATCCGGATACACGGGCATTTGCCGCGCAGGGCAACTGCGCCAACTGGCTGGAGACCATGAGGACATCAAGTCGTTACTCCGTTGTGTTAGCAAAAAAGATGATCACCTTAATCACCCACTATCTGAAAGACAAGGCCGACGAATGCTTGAATCAAAGTCGTCGCTGTCGGCCTTCCGTGTAATGTTGGATTTCGACCAGGCCCCAATAGTTCCGAAGTAGTTCCGAAGTAGTTCCGAAGTGGGTGTGCCGACCCTGCCAGGAGCCGTGCGACGGGAGGCGCAGGACTTGGTGCCAGCTTTGGGACGGCCCATTTGCACTGCTGCGGGAAAGCCGGGTGTGGCTACACATTTTGTTGCTGTCGGGCTCGTGACGCAGGGGCGCTGTCAGGGTGCCATTGTCGACTCAGGCTCAGTAGAAAATCTACCGGAGGCAGGGTTCTGTCCTTCTCATGAAGATTCGCCGCATTTGAAAAAGTGGAGCTGGGATGGCGGCTGGAATCGATTCCATGTTCTATACTCTGCCCTCCGCCCGGGCTGCTGACTGTTTGGTTGGCGTTGGCTCTGTACGGAGGCGGTACCGCACGTTGGCGCAACTGGAGGCGGCTGTTGGCCGGAGCTGGCTCCAGCTGAGCGGGCTGTGGTCTGGTAATTGGGGTCTGGTAATTGGGGTCTGGTAATAGAGCCAAGGGGTACGCGGGAGGTAAATGACGACGGCGTGGTCAGTGCGAGTGATTGGTGCGCCGTGTGTCTTGCTGATCAGGGGCAGTGGCCTTTGGGAGCTGCGGCTGGCTGATGTGCGGATTGCCTTTCTTGGTTGTGCTCGCAGCCTCGCTCGTAGGCCTGCGTTGCCCTCGACAGACTGCAGCAAAGACAGGCTCGAACAAAAAAAGACAAGCTCGAACAAAAGCAGACCCGAACAAAGACACACTCCAGCACAGACACACTCCAGCACAGACGGACTCCAGCACAGACAGACTCCAGCACAGACGGACTCCAGCACAGACAGACTCCAGCACAGACAGACTCCAGCACAGACAGACTCCAGCACAGACGGACTCCAGCGCAGACAGACTTCAGCACAGACAGACTCCAGCAAAGGCAGACTCCAGCAAAGGCAGACTCGAACAAAACAGACCCGAGCAAAGACAAACTCGAACAAAGACAAACTCGAACAAAAAGAAGTGCCGTCAGTGAGGTGCTGCGGAGGGCGTCGGGGCCGGGGTTCGGAAACCTGAGAGCATTGGCTCGAGCAGGTTATCTGCCTGCCAGATCTGAGATCTGAGATCTGTCTGTGGCGGAGGTGGTCCGTGCTAGCTGTGGCCTTCGTGCTGGTGAAGACGGCGGGGGCCCGGCCAGAGGTCTACTTGTTGCCAAGTGGAGCAGGTGACAGGTTCTTGTTTGCCAAGGAAACAAATGTGTCGGCGGTGTTGTCTTGTCCTTGTTTACGGAGTGGACGCGTGGTCAGCTGCCCGGCTGCCAATGCTGTCATCAAACCCGGAAAGAGCTGTGCGGGCCCCGACTGGGCTTTGTTGGCATGGTCTGGAGCAGCTCGTTCAGGCTGACCCAGTGATGCTTGCAGCCGTTTTCTCGACGTAGGACGTAGGACGTAGAAAGTGAGGTGAAAGAGAACTATTTCAGTGAAAAATGAATCAAACCTATGTGTGAAGTAATGAAAAATCTTGGAGACGTGTGAACACACCCTCATGGCGGGGTGTGCAGTGCGCGAACCTGTTGGGAGGTGTTTATCATGTTGGGACATGTATGGGGGATGCTTTCTCATCCGCATCGTGAATGGGAAAAAGTCAATCTGGAGATCAAGGATGAGGGGCACGGATACATTTGGCATTTGCTGGTGCTATCGGCCATACCGGGCTTGGCCTCCTTGGTGGGAGCTACCCAAGTGGGGTGGTCTCCGCTGGGACTTGATCCCGTCAAGCTTACTTTTGCCAGTGCTTTGCTAATGAGTGGACTGTCTTATGTATCCATTATTATGGCAATTGTTGCCATGGGGATGCTGGCTTACTGGATGACTGTGACTTTCGGTAGTGAGGCTTCCCGGCAGCGTTGCATTATTTTTGCGGCCTACGTCGGGACGCCGTTGTACCTGTGTGGTCTGCTGGCGTTGTATCCCTCGCTACCTCTGACATTGTGTGGAATTTTGGCGGGCATTGGCTATGCGGTATACCTGCTGTTCATAGGCATGCCTCACGTGATGGGGATTTCTTTTGAGAGGGGGTTCATTTTTTCTTCGGCTCTCGTATGTGCGGGGCTCGTTATGCTGGTGTGCATGAAAGTGGGATCAGTCCTGCTGTGGGAATTTGGCGGGGGGCCTGTTTTTTTTCACTAGGAAAGGGAGCATTCGTTCGGGATTATCAAATGCCAGTTTGGCTTTGCCAAAGCCCTCTATAGGGGGCTAGGGAAGGTGCGAACAAGTCCGCCTGTGCCAGCTGCAACCCTTGATTTCAGTGGATTCCCTTGATATCAGTGGTTTCTTTATCTGGAACAAGAGACTTGTTCACGGCTTCCTGGACTTCCCTGGAAATCTTGAGGCTTGGCCTGTCATTGATGCGGACTTGTTGGGGCTTCGGGCGGAGTTTCCAGCTGAGATCGTCATTGAGGATGAGGGCTCTGGTCACGGGAAATACGGTTGAGCCAGTGTGGTGTCTCCTGATCCAAAAAACTTTCTTCTGAGAACATATGGGTCTTTAAAAAATAACGCTTCAACCCAGTCCGACCCAGAATAGGGGGACAAATATTATGTGGCCGAACCTTTGACGAAGCCGGTGCATGGAGGAGTTCATACTGCCAACATTTGTCGTGAACAGAGCCAGGATGAGGCGGAGCGTCGCAGATCCGTAGTGTCAGCGTTCGGAAGCGGAATAAGAGCGACAATGGACGAATGTGTCAAGCATTCAGAAAACCCCCAACAGTCGCTGGTGGCTTCGAGCACCATTTTTGCCCTTCCAACAGTGGAGAAGCTCGCGAAGCATCCCGATGCCAGATGTCCAGGTGTCCAGGTGCCCAGATGTCCAGATGTCCAGATGTCCAGATGTCCAGATGTCCAGATGTCCAGATGTCCAGGTGTCCAGGTGTCCAGATGTCCAGATGTCCAGATGTCCAGATGTCCAGATGTCCAGGTGTCCAGATGTCCAGATGTCCAGATGTCCAGATGTCCAGGTGCCCAGATGTTCAGATGTTCAGATGTTCAGATGTTCAGATGTCAGATGTTCAGATGTTCAGATGTTCAGATGTTCAGATGTTCAGATGTCAGATGTCAGATGTCAGATGTCAGATGTCAGATGTCAGATGCCAGATGCCAGATGCCAGATGCCAGATGCCAGATGCCAGATGCCAGATGCCAGATGC
>MPMQ01000111.1 GCA_002238585.1 Kistimonas sp. bin40
GCGGCTGCTGTATGGCGGACCGGGGGTCAACAGGCAAGGCCAGATCTGCCACCTCCCCGGTGTACTGGAGTCCTTGCAACCCGACCAGTCGGTGCTGCTGCGTGGCGATATGGCGGACAATCTGGAATTGCAACAGCATCTCGGACAGCTGGTGCGACTGGGGCGCTATCAGTCCAACGGCATCGACCGCCAGCTGCCACCAGGGCTCCATTTTTATCACCAGCCGGTACCAGCCCAGGAACTCACGCATCTGAGTCAAACCGCTGCACAGATCACATCGGTCTCCACTCTCGCTGCCTTGCCCGACAACCTGGTGGTTGTCAATGCATCTAATCTGGCGCAGTGGCTCAACCCCATCTGCATTGACGACGATGGTTGCTGTGTTCCCAACGCCAGCTTGATCACACAGCTGTCGCAAGGTAAGCCGATTCTGGTGAGCTCTCCCTTGTCAGAAGCCCAGTGGTTTCTGCTGTTGGGCCAGTTGCTGACCTTTTGTGAATCGACGGGCAGCAAACCGGCCATTATCCTGCCGTCCTCCCTGCAGAGGATGCAGCCCGAAACACTGACACCCGAGGTGCTTGCGACTGGCGACGCCCAGGCCCGTCCCGACTGGTCTCCTGGTGTCACAGCCAGTTTCTACGCCAATGAAACCCAGCTCGATGGCTGGTTGCAGCAACAGTCACCCTCCCCGCTGGTGGTACAGATCAGTGCCCAAACCACCGCCAGCCAACTGTTCGACAACTCTTTTGTGCGCTCAGAGAAACCGCCGCGCTTCGGCCGTCAGCTCACACAACTGCAGCAAGCACTGGAGCAGGGAACACCTGTAGTTATACGGGGACTGGAAACAAACCCCGTCATGCAACAGATTCTCGAGAGTCTGTGTAGCTCGCCAGCATCCGTGATGGTCAACGGCAAGGTCGCGTTCTATCCGCATGCCAATATTCATGTGCTCTGGCCAGAAGGCAAGAAGTGCGCGGCTTTGCTCTGGGATGCCAGCCTGCAGTCGGCATCTTCCATGATGGAAGTTGATGTATGGGAGACCAGTGCCAGACGACACGGGATGAGTGTTGCAGCTATCCCCCGTCACGCCATCGAAAAAATATATGAATTCTTTGCCATGATTCCGTCCTCCGTTACCGAAGGCTGCGATCCTTTACCCGTTCTGAATGGACCGCTGCTCGACAGCCTGATCACAGCCGCCCGTCAGGCTCAACAGGCCGACCGTGCCGCCGACTTGCAGCCCCGGCACTGGCGCAAAGCTGTCAACAGCGTCCTGACGCACTGTACCCGGCACAATCGACCTGTGCGGGACTTTCTGAAAGTCAGCTGTGAACGGCTGTTTGCCGACCCGGAACCGAAACAATGGGTCGACCAGCAGCGTCTGGCACTGCTGATTTCCTCGCTTGCCACACCAGACACGAACGCTGTTTATCAGAATTTCTGGTCTTTGGCGCGCGCTTTCGGGCCCGGTATCCTGGACAGCCTGCCATGGCATTTTGACCGAGTTCGCGGGCAGGCGATTCTGGACATGAAAGCCTGGATCATCACTCAAGTGCCACCGGAACTGCGCCCTCCTCTGGAGCTGGCCTGGAAGCCGGATCCCCAGTTGCTTGCCCAGTGTCCAAAACTGCCGTCTCATGCTGGCAGCCGGATCAAACGGCTGGAAGACGCCTTGGCCAGTGGCTGGGCGCCTGTCCCCGGTTTACGCAATCTGAGTTGTCTCATAGAAAATGTCGCCAACACCTGTGAGTCCGTGGCAAACAATCCGCAAGCAAGCAAGGCCGAACAGCTTCAGGCTATAGAGAACACCCTGGCGCAATTATTGTATTGGCCCGGCCACTCACCGGCACCTCTGGCGGGGCTGGCCCGGGATATGCTGCTTGGCTGTCAGAATCAGTTGGACCTGCAACAGCGGCGGCTGTCCCGGCTCAAAGCCAGGCTGGCCCAGTCACCGGTACTCTTCATTGAAGGTGAAACCGCGACCGGCAAAAGCTTCTTTTCCAGCCAGCTGGCCAGGCAGTCAGGTCAGGCCTGGATTGCCTCCGTAGGTCCTGCCACCCGCGAGCAGGAGCTGGTACAAAAGTGGGTGTGGAAGGATGCTGGAAACGACAGTGGTCGTTATATGGAGCGCCGGCAACAGACCCTGTTGCAATGGGCACAAACACAGCCACGTCCGACAGACGACTACCTCACCCTGGTTCTGGATGAAGCCAACCTGGCTCAGGATGGCTTGCTCGACTGCCTCACGGGACTATGGGACCAACCGCCCTGCGTCTACATAGACGGCCAGCCCGTGCATGTCAGCACCAAACACCGGGTCATTCTGACCGGCAATCCACTCAGCTATGCCGGTCGCCATATGAACAGCTCCCTGCTCAACCGGATGCAGCGTCTGCACTACCCACCCTTGAGCACGGCTTTTCTTCAGGACCTGGTGGTAGAGCCAGCCCTGCGACAACACCTTGCCCTGACGCTGTCAGAGCCCGGATTGCAGACAGCTGTCGGTCATACTGCCGCAGCCGTTCTGACGCTCTGGCAACACTACCAGCCATTGTTGCCGGAGTACGTATTTACAGCGCGGGATCTGACCGACATCTGCGCCTGGGTGGGCTGGTATCTGCAACAGCGGCCGACCAGTATTGCTGTAACGCCGGCGTATCTTGCGACCCTGGCGTGGCAAGCCTCTCAGGATGTACTGGGCCTGGCGCTGCCGGAGCACCACAAAGATGCCGAATATGCTCTGCGTTGCTGGTTTACAGGTCGCTATCCGCTGGATGAAATCACACTGGCGTCGCTTAAAGCACAGACACTGGCTGTCACCGTCAACGGCTTTCGGACCATGACCCACCACAACCACCCGGACTTTGACACCTCCAACGCCGCCGTGTCCGAGCTGGCGGATTGTCTGGCGCAGGATCTGATGCGCTGTCAGTGGGCGTTCGAGCACAATACCAGGCATGGCGGGCGGCAGGCGACCCTGATTGAAGGGCCAACCGGTCGTGGCAAGGACGCCACTTTGCAGCATCTTCTGACCAGCTACAAAAGCCAGGTGCATGCGCGGGGGGGAGCCCTGCCCGAGCAGCACTCACTCAATGCCAAAGAGTGCTCGTGGGAAACCCTGGCAGGTCGTATCCGTGCGGCCCAGGTGCATGGACATATTCTGGTGATTTCCGAGCTGAACCTGATTCCCAGTGCATATCTGGAAGGCGAGTTGAACGCCATTCTGGCAGGCGATGCCCATCCTGGTTTCCATTTGTTCGCCACCACCAATCCACCGGACTACAGCGGTCGCAAGCTCCTGTCACCGGCACTCAAAGGGCGCTTCCGTTATTGTCCCCTGCGCGGCTATAACGCCGGAGAACTGGAGCAGATTGCCCGGCGCGTCTTGCCATCAGGCCCGCACTGGGACCTGTGTGCCCACCAACTGAGCCAGTTTCACTGTCTCCTGCGCCAGCGCCTGCTGGACGAAGAGGCTGGTGTGCCGCCCACCGCGCGAGGACTGCAGGACCTGGCCCTGGCAGTGGCCAGAACTGGCGCGGTCAGTGGACCGGCGCTGGAGACGCTGGCTGACCAGCATTACCAGATCTACCTGCTGGCCTCCGGGACCTGCGCGGCGCAACTGCTGCACGGACAGGCATCGGCGCCGGCGCCGGCGCCGCAGTTGCGTGGCAATAGCTGTGACCGGACGCTGACCCGCTGGCTCAACAGCACGGTAAACAGCCTGGAGACGCCCTGGTTGATCAACCGGGGAGCCTTCTCTGCTATCAATCACCTGAAAAACACCATCACCCTGGCCGCTGATCTGACCGAACCCGATGGTCAAAACGAAGCGCTCAGGATGCTGGCTGGCATCCAGTGGACTGCGTCGGGGCTGACGCTGGATCCGCCTGAATCTGAAGACACCCTGGTGCGCGCGTTGTACAGACGGTGGCAACAGTTATGGTACATGGAACGGTTCAAGAGCAGCCTTGCAGAGGCGCAAAAGGTGTTCGCGCTGGAGCCCCTCGAGGCCGCGACCCTGGCCCTGGAGGCCAACAGGCTTTATGTGGAGGAACTGAGCCTTCGTGTACAGGCCAGGGGGGACACCGGTCCCTTGCACAGACCTGCCTTCTGGCAGCAGCTCAAATCTGTTGCTGATCTACCGACGAAGCACTATGCACCCTGTCCAGGGACTGGATCAGCTGGTGAGGAAAACAGCGCACAGGATGCACAGGACGTTCCGGACGAGTCCGCACCCGCTGTCCCGACTGAGCTGGATACACAGACGAAGTATTCCACAGATGCAGGTGCACTCCCCGTCATGATCGAGCGCTATATATTCACCCCTGACACTGAGCTCCCCAGAAACTATCGGTTGACCGTTTATGATGTCGCGATTTCTGCACAAGGGAGGCTTCTGCAAATCCCGATGGGAGACGGCGAGTATGGCCTGGAAGTCGTCGAGCCGGGTACTTTACCCGATGCCAATACGTCCATCAGCATAAACCCTGTCACCCAGCGCTATGGTATGACGACCTTCATTGTGGGCGACAGGCCCTGGCAACCTCTGCCCAGCCTGACATCCAATGACAAGCTGCTGGCCATCCGCATTGAACACGACGACTATGATGCAACCGCTGGCAACCAGCCGGCGAATGAAGATTCGGTTCCTTGTCGTGTGACCAGAGACCGTTACACCGGTTTGTTCAGAGTGCATATACCGAGCGCCCGTCGGGGAGATTCTTTCAACATCAGCTATTTTCTGGAAATAGCGAAATCCAGCAAACAGACCTCTTCTGTCTGCGCTGTATCAAACGCCAAAAGGCCCGATGCCAGCTGTTCACAAGCCATGCAAGACACCATTGATCAGTTGTTTGCGCCACAGACATTGCAATCACTGCCGGCAGACCAGCGCGCGAAGCTGGAAAGCATAGCCGAAGCAACGGACCTTGAGAGCAGGGAAAGGCTCATCGCTTCATATTGCCGCAGCTTCAACGGTGAATACGACATGGAGGCCGATGACAATCAGCTTCTCTTCCTGCTGAAAGAAAGGCAGGGAGCCTGTCGGCATCGAGCCCCGGTGTTTGTTATGCTGTGCCGCTACTTCGGTATTCCCGCGCGCCTCGTCGACAATGAAATCCACGCCTATGCTGAATTTTCACTGGACAATGGGATAACCTGGAAAAACAGGAATCTGGGGGGCGAGCCCTGCGATATTTCAATTTGCAAACCCAAGCATGCTTTTGTTGACTTTTCTTCATCTGGAAGAAGAATCAATACCAGGATGAAGAAGCTGACTACCTATAGCAAGGCACAAAGGATAGCAATGGCCAAGGCCCTTGGCATTAGTCTGGAAGAACTGGAAAATGCAGAGAAAACAGGAACCCTACTGCCCATAGGTGGGGATATAAAACATGGAGACGTCATTCAGAAATTATGGACTCAAAATACAGAAGACGCCTTTCTGGTTTCAATTTGGCACTGGCAAGAACAACGCGTTCCATGGTCCGCAAAAATCTGTGGAGAAAATTTTGGAAAGCGTAGTTTTTATCCACTGTCCTCAGCTATTTATCAGCTCATTCGTTCAAATCAATATACAGCAGCTTGTCAGGACGCGCTGGTACAACTTCGTGCTGAAAGCCAGGGAGAAAAACATATTGATCCAGACATCTGGGGAAAAGAAATCACATTGGTGCTGAACAAAATTCTGTCAGACGCTGTCCCTGTTACCGAGACGGTGATGTCCTTTTGTCGGGAAGCCTTGCAACGCAACTGGCTGAGGTATGGCCATATTCAGGGCTTTAGAGCAGAAACCTTTCTGGAGGCGCTGGAAAAACTGGCCAGAATTCCAGAATTCAGACCTCTGGTTGAAAAGGTTTCTCAGGACTGGTACAACTCTTTCCCCGGCCAGCCCTATCCGTACGGGGATAAACCTCGTTCAGGAAACGCCAGGGAACATTTGGTTGTAAGCCACTCTCCTGCCCTGGAGCAGAGACTCATGTCAGCAGATAAAGCTGTGGTCTGGACTGATGAGCCAGAAGGGGCTCCCAATGTTGGCCGCCTCCTGACGGGAGATCCGGCTTTTACCAGACTTGGTAGTTGCTCGAAAACCAATTCATTGATTGTAACAGGGATTCCTGACTGGAATATATGGCAGGAAAGAAGCGCTGAGCTGCTCGAGTTTTACTTTGAGGTCAATCCAGATCGTCACTCTGCCGTCTCACAAAAAAATGAAATCTTCAACAAAATAAACAGGCGATCTATTTCTCAAGCACATGAAAGAGCCATCAAATTCAGCTTCATCCTGTATCTCTATAAACTTCAAAAAAGCATGGGCATTCGTCTTGTCTTTTGCTGGATGAAAACAAATATAAACTCACATAGAGAGAGTTACTTCGGTCATTGTTCTCCAAAGAATGCGGACCAGCTGATAAACGCAATGAATGACAACGAGTTGTCTGAGTCCATAAACATTCTTCGCAGAGTGAGTTCTGACAAATTAAGCAAAGCCTTGGGTCTGCCGGATTCTTACATTCTCATGCGACAAGATTTGGATCAGGCATATCGCGATTTTGTTTTCAATCTCCCCAAGGAAGATCTGTATAAAGCAGTCAACGAACTGCTGCCAACAAAACATCTGCTGAAAGAGTAAGACAACAAGCGCAATCGGCTTCAAAGTCACAGGTGAGCCCGCTGTTGATAGCTGATGGCTGTCATTCTCTGGAGCATCAAGGCTGAAATGCTTTCACAATCCGGATAACGGGAATAGCTGACTTTCGACCAAGGTGATTTCTGGTTAGGCGGGTCCCGGCTCGAAACGATATGACCGAAGCTGTCAGCAGCCCTGTGTCACTATCGTTGTCGCCTCTTTTTATCTGGCAACCCAATGCCAGGGACAGCTCCGATGTCCTCCTGGCCTGGCAGATTATTCTCCCCTTGAATTGATCGGTCTTGCTCACAGGACATCATAAGAAACTTTTCTCTCCAGATTGCCTCTAACGATATGCAAGGAATAAAATGGAAAAGGAGTTTCTCCATGGACCCAAGTCAGAAGAGCACAGGCCCGGAAAGTCGGCGTCAGATTGTATGCAAGCAATCATCAAGCCCCACTGATGCTGCAAGCGCGCATCCATGCAAGCTCAGAAAGATCTGTGATACCACAGCCCGTCTTTCTCTGTCGGCTGG
>MPMQ01000112.1 GCA_002238585.1 Kistimonas sp. bin40
TGGGCTGTTGTGTTTTCTTTTTCTCACCGGATGCACTCTGGGTGGCTGGCGGGTGGCTGCGTCCAGGCTCGCTGTCTGATAGTCGATTCATCATTGTCTGACAGGTGGTATTTCACAGAGGTAAGGACTTGGACAGGGCACCGGGGTGAAGGTTCCCCGCGACACAGAATCCGGGATCCGAATCTGGCAATGGGTGGCGTCAGGGCAGAGAGCAGGACTGGAGGTGGCTCTCACAGCAAGCGGCATGCCTCAGCGTCATTGTCCTCTGACGCGACCAGCTGCAGCGCGATGACCGGACTGCGCGAGGCGCCCAGCAGCAAGGAGAGTCCGTCCGGGCTGGCAGCATTGGGCCCGTTTATGCACACCTTGATGGGCATGCTGGTTTTTCTGACGAGTCTTCCCCGGCTGTCTGGTCCATAAATACTCAGTGACAGCCCCGGATCTTCTGTCGATGTACAGACCAGCTCGCCGGGTTGTAGCAGGCAGAATTGCGGAAAGTATTTATGGCTCAGTTTCTTGGTGTGCTGTACGAAATGCTGCCATCCCTCGACAGGGTCCTGGTGCCAGATATCCAGGCGCCACTCGGTTTGCCGTGCCAGAATACGGCCACTTGATGACAGCCGCATGTTTTTCAGGCGGTCATTGGCAAGAACGTTGGTCACAGGCGGGGTTTCCAGTAGAGGTCCATATTGCCAACGGCCATCGGTATCACAGTAAAACAGCTGAACCTGCGACAGGGACAGGCAGAGCGCCAGCTGCTTGCCATCGCGGCGAAAAGGTGTCTGCCATCCGAGCTCGCGTTCCGGGTTGTACCAGCAGCCGGGCACCGTCAGCTGTTCCTGTAGTCGGTATTGTGCATCCCGTTGCCACAGACAGGCGCGACCATCGGAGAATACGCCCAGTAGATAATGGCCGCCGGGACTGTAGGCCAGGTCCTTGAGCGCGACATCGTGACCGGGGAGAACTGTTGTCTGACATTCCCATGGCGCCGGGCGGGAACTTGCGAGCCCCTTGTGCCAGATGTGCAGTTTATTGAGGAGGTGACCTGCGTCCTGTTGCTGCCTGGTCCTTTTCAACGCCAGTTGGCATGACTGCGGATCCACTGTCCAGGAGAAAAAATCCTGTGTGCCCTCTTCGGCCCTGCTGTTGTGCGTCATGACCGTTGTCCAACGGCCATCCCCCGTGCTGCGACAAAACACCATATGGAGGAACGGGATGTCTTCCCGTACGCCTTTTACCATGACAAGAAGATCACCATCGGCCACAGGGTGAAGGCTGAAAATCTGGTATGACGGGGGCATGCGGCACACAAGAGTGCCGTACCAGGTTTTGAGGTCTGCCCCCAGGCTCCATGCCAGAATCTCCACGTCATGGACACACAGCAGTGTGTCTGGTGGCACCGAGCAGAACCTGAGAAATTTGGCAGGCCCGGCGATATCAGGGACCAGCACGCACCTTTGCCAGGTGCCTTGTTCCCAGCCGTAGAGTCTCAGAGCAGCGCTGCCATCTGCCGGGGGGCTGCATGAGACAGCCAGCCAGCGGCTGCAGGGACTGAAGGTGCACAGCTCTGGCATCACAGCTTTTGGCCAGTCGAGGGTCAGCGGATGCAGCCTCAGCTGCGGGGCCTGGGTCAGCTGCCGATGCAGGGCTGCGTACACAAGCGGGGACAACAGATCACAGGCAGCGGACAGCTGGGGCTGTGTATCCTGCCGGGCTTCGTCTGGTTTGCCGCTGAGCTGTTGCTGTCGCAGTTGCATCAGTGGAGGCAGGAAAACACTCCTGGCTTCTTGCAGGAAGGGTTGGGTGCGGCTGCTGAAGCTGCGTCCCAGATGTGAATCGACCAGGTATGACAAAGGGGCGTTTTCTTGCTGCCATCGGGCAATTCTTGTCTCAAGCCTGGGCAGGCAGGCGTGCCAGTGGCGGCATACCCGGGCACACTGGCTCAGGCACCAGGATGGCAGGCAGGTGAATATCTTGTGCAGCACCAGAGCCGGCAGGTGTTGGGCGAGGCTCGGTGTGTCGGTGATGTCCCGACTTCCGGGCGGGGAAACCTTGCTGCTGGTTACAAGCAGAGCGGGTCTGTCTGAGTCAGATGCAGTGGCAAGAGGGCGTCGCAGGGCCAGGTTCCCGCGGGAGGCGGCAGGCTGGCTGGCGTTCGTTTGCTCGCCGCAAGGCGGCTGCGTCAAGGGCGAATGGTTGTGTGCGAGCGGCTTGTCCGGGAGTTGTTGCATGGCGGTTTTATACCTCGTGTTGTATGAGAGGCCAGCGGGTGCACGGCGGCGTCAATGCGTGCATCCCCTGGCTCCATGGCAATGTTGACGGCCAGCCAGGCTTCTCCTGGCAGAGCAGTCCCATCAAGCAATACAGCAGCGGTTTCTGCGCGCTGGCGGTGGGAGCTGACCGTTGGCGTCTGCCTCTCCCGGCGGCATCAACTGCAGCAGCTGTGGTGGTTGCCAGATGCTGGCCAGCAGCAAGGACAGCCCGTCCGGGCTGGCGGCCCTGGGGCCGTTGAGGGCCACTTCAACGGTCCTGGCGGCTTTGCGCACGAACTGTCCCCGGCTGTTGGGGCCATGAATCCACAGGGACAGTCGCGGGCTTTCTACCGTTGTGCAGACCAGTTCCCCAGGCTCCATGAAGCAAACCTGGGGAAAGAAATACGCTCTTGCGTGAGTCCTGCGTCTTAGCTGATGTTGCCAGATGCCGGCAGAATTCCGGTGCCAGACATCAAGGCGCCACTCGGTGCGTCTGACCAGGGTACGGCCACTGGATGACAACAGGACGTTGACCTGCGTGTCGTCGATGTCTTCATCGGGTCCAGGCCCGGTTTCCACCAGCTGTCCTGGCTGCCATTGGCCCTTGTCATCGCGCGAGAAGAGCTGGATTTGCCAGAGGGAGCGGGGCAGTGCCAGGTGTTTGCCATTGTCACTGAAAGGAGACAGGCCGTTGAGCCTTGACTGCGGTCGATAGCCAGACAGCGTCATTTGTTCCTGCAGGCGGTACTGTGCATCCGGTGTCCACAGGTAGATCCTGCCGTTGGTCAGTCGCCCCAGCAGACACTGGCCGCCCGGTGCATAGGTTAATTCAGCGATGCTGGCGTCTTGCCAGCCGAACAATGACTTCTGGCATCCCCATAAGGATGGACGCGATGCTGTGAGGTCCTTGTACCAGATGAGCACTTCATTGGTGGGCTCGTCTGGATACTGGCTCTGTATGACGGTCCCCAGCGCCAGCTGGCATGAGCGCAGCTCGCAGGCCCAGACATCGGGTGCTGTGGCGATATTTGTTGGCGCCAAAGCTTTCCAGCCCCGGTCATCCCCGGTGTAGAGGGACATCAGCATCAGGCATTGCTGTGGTTGCTGTTTGGTCGCAGCCAGAATGACCAGATCGCCGCTCCCCATAGGGAAAAGGCCGTCGATTCTGAGGGCTTGGGGAAAAGCGCACACAAGGGTGCGATGCCAGCGGCCGCTGTCTTGTTGTCTGCGCCAGGCCAGCACCTCGACACCATGGATGCTCAGCAGTGTATCCACTGGCCTGGAGGTGAAACTGAATCTTCGCTCGATGGGCTCGGTGGCTTCAGGGACCAGCGAGCACCGTTTCCAGCTGTCTTGTTCCCAACTGTAGAGCCGCAGGAAAGCCGGCGCGTCTACGCTGGCCTGACACTGCAGTGCCAGCCAGCGGCAGCAGGGACTGAAAGTAAAAGTCGCCACCAGCTTGTTACGCGGCCAGTCGATGGGTGCCGCACGCAGGGTCAACCGGTCAGCCCGGATCAGCTGTTGGTGCAAGCCGTGGTGCACCAGACTGGACAGCAGGTCGCAGTCGGTGGGCTCTGGTGGCCGTTGCTGTGTGTCCTGGTGTGGGCCGGATGCCTGTTGTTCTTGCAGCAGGTGGGTTACAGCGGGCAGGACCGGGCTCCTGGCAGCCTGAAGAAAGGAACGGGTGCGACTGTTGCAACCGCGTCCCAGGTCTGGATTTGCCTGGCACGACAGGGGGGCGTTGTTGCGTAGCCACCGCTCAAGCCGTGTCCGTGGGGAAGGCAGGCAGTCATACCAGCGGCGACACACCAGGGCACAGTGGCACTGGGAGGACAGCGGCAGGTAGCTGAATATGCGGCGCAGGGCCAGAACAGGCAGGTTGCGGGGGTGGCTCAGCCAGGTGCTGGGTGGACTGCGCCTGGTGCACTGCTGCCGTGCGTCTCCGTCTGATGGGCAGGTTGCCTGTCCTTGTGCAGGTTGCTCTCCGGGAGCTGTGGATGGGCTGGGGGAACATCTGTGCGTGAGTTCCATGCCTGTCTTCTGGTTCATGGCAGTCTGATAACCTGTGTGATTTGAATGTGTCCGGCACGGGAGCCTGGGTGACCGGGTGCGCGGCAAGCCCCGTCCTTCAGGGCGGGAGGATGTCAGGTGAACCCTCATGCGCAGCACTGCCAGGCAGGTTCTTGCGCTGTCTGAGCTGACCTGGGCGGATGCGACGGAAGCTGTCCCTTGGTCCGTGCGTGTAGCTGAAGTTCATCGCTGTCTGATCTTTCTGTCACGGGTGCTGGCCGTTGGAACCCCGGCAGACTGTCTGTGGATGCATTGAACGGGGCATCGACATGCCCTGTGGTTTCCTGGTACAGAGGGGCGTGGTGCAACTTCGTTCAAAAGCCGAGGGTGCTGGCACGGCCGTTGCCGCACCAGGGCTTGTCCTTGGCCAACATGAGCCGGTTGGTGTTCTTGCCAGTGCCGATGAATGACGCTGAGGCTTTTCTTCCAGCCTGTTGATGGCAAGTCCAACAAACGTACCTGTAACTGACCGCTGCTCTGGCGGCGTACACAATGGGGGGCTCTTCGTCCTGACGCTGCGTGACGAAGGACAGCAGTCGTCAGAGTCGGCGAGGATGAGAAGTCTTGTCAAAATGACAGAATGGTCACAGGGCAGATGAATATGGCGTGGTGCTGTGATCCAACCTGCTGACTGATTACACCCCAGCGGATACCCCTATGCTGCACACGACTACAAGGTCCTCTGCCTCTACACCAATGCCTGTGGCCGGGCCAGGACGCCGGGCAGGACAGCGTCCGCTCACAGGGGTAACGACAGACCGGTCAACCCGCAGGTCGAGCCGGATAATGGCCGTCGCGTCTCACCGGAGCAGGAAACAGTTCAGCCCCTTGAGCCATGTGGGAGCCCGGAGCCCGGGCAAGGGCTTCGTTCGTCCAGGCAAGGGTTGCGCACAAGAATTCACCCCAGCCGGTCGCCAGACATCGCATGGGTGTGCGGCATCGCATGGGTGTGCGGCGGCGTTGTGTACCAGACTTCGCCATCGGGGGCTCCGGGTCAATAAAACACTGGCCGGTCGCGCGGGTAACCTGGTGCGCGGCAAGCCCCGTCCTTCAGGGCGGGGAGGATGTCAATGCTGGAAAGATCTTCTGTGTTGTTGTGTGAGCATTCTGGCAAGAGCCGTACTCAAAAAGCACAGGCGCAGCGCAGTCCGCAGCTGTCACCCGCTCGCAAAACTTCAAGCACCCAGTCACGCAGTACCTGCGCCGGCATGGGCACCGCTCCCGGGGCCATGGGACTGTGAGAACAGATTTGCAAACAGCAACAGGCTTCGGATACATGGCCACAGCTTCACCACCGGGCAGGGGGCTCTTCCTGTGCCTGCTGCGGGTGTGGCCTGTGAATGTCTGCAGGTGTTCGGGGTATCAGTGCTGGCCAGCGCCTGTTGGCGCTTGCCGTGACGGGCGCTGGCCACAAGTCCTGCGTCGCTTCGTCTGTGCCTTGCCATGGTCGCAGCAACGCGAAGGCTGTATCAGCGTCCAGCGAGCCGAGCATGAGGGGGAGGGATCTGGTCATCGGTGGTGTCAGGTAGCGCAACTCCGCCTCAGAGAAGGACAGCAGCGGAAGCAGGGCACCGGGATGATGCAGCCGGAGAGAGGATCCCGGCTGTGATGGCTCGCCTGACGCCATGGCCGGCGGGTGTCTTTCGCCGGGCGGAGGGGCGACAGCGGCCTGTCCCATGCGCTGGTGTGATCGCCCGGTATAGTCCTCGGTGTTCCGCCAGGCTCTGGTTGTGGTTGTGGTTGTGGTTGTGGTTGTGGTTGTGGTTGTGGTTGTGGTTGTGGTTGTGGCTGTGGCGGTCTGACCACCAACAGTGCCGCTGGGGCTGGCAGCAGACGCGCGCCACAGGTTTTCTTCCCCGACAGGGGTGCGTGTATGGCGGCGCTGGCCGGCTTCCTGTGTAAAGCCTTCTTTCCTGTTCTCATGTGGAGGGGGGATGAACAGTTTTTTCCTGTGGATGCACAGGTGTCGGCGCAGGTCTGGCAGGTGCCTGTACGTTTTGTTACAGCCCTCCTGCGAGCAGATAAAGGGCCTGTATTCCGTGTGGCGGCACCGGTGAGCTTTCAGCCTGCTGGATTGTGAGAAAGCTTGTGCGCAATCCTCATGCGGGCAGACAAAGGGCTTGTCGCTGGCATGGAAAGAAAGATGTGCCTTGAGCGCGTCACTGGAAGTGCATCGCTTCCGGCAAGCTGCCACTGGGCAGACAAAGGCCGTTTCACTGGCATGGCAACACAGGTGTTCCTTCAGGTTACTGCTGTTGACGTATCGCTTTTTGCATCGTGCCACTGGGCAGATGAAGGGTTTTTCGTTGGTGTGGTAACGCAGGTGTTCCTTCAGGTTACTGCTGTTGGCGTATCGCTTTGTACAGCCCTCCCACGGGCAGGCAAAGGGCCTTGCGCCGGTATGGTAACGCCGATGTATTGCCAGTCCACCGGATTGGGCGAACCGCCTGGCGCAGTTCTCGTGTGGACAGACAAAGGTTTTTTCGCCGGTGTGATAACGCCGGTGCACGTGCAGGCCTGCTGAGTTGGTGAATGCTTTTCGGCAGTCCTCGTAGGAACAGATAAAGGGTTTTTCGCCGGTGTGAGAACGCAGGTGCTCCTTCATGTTGCTCCTGGTGGCGTAGCGCCGCGCGCAGCCCTCCCATAGGCAGATAAAGGGCTTTTCACCGGAATGGTAACGCAGGTGCACCGTCAGGGCCCCGGATTGGGTGAACTGCTTGGTGCAAGTCTCGTGCGGACAGGCAAAGGGCTTTGCGCCGGTGTGGCAATGCA
>MPMQ01000113.1 GCA_002238585.1 Kistimonas sp. bin40
TGCCTGCCACAAATCTCGCCCGAGTCAGAGCGCTCGCACAAGACGCCCCCAGAGGGTGCCGGCGTGACTCCATGAGTCGGGGTGGGCTCCGGAAACGGCGTGGAGCCAACAGTCAATCCAGACTCGAGTTTTGACGCTGTTGGATCAGGCTGCACAGCTCCAGCGGTTGAAGAAGGCACGACACTCGACAAGGACGCAGCAGCCAAAAGGGGCTCGCCCGTGGAAAGCCCCATCGAAAAAGCATCATCCGACACTGGCAGCTGACTGACATCTTCAGACAACGCCCATGTAGAGGATGCAGATTCATTAACCAGACGGCGGTGCCGGGCACCACGCGGTTCAGAGACGAGACGGGAACGGCCAGGCACCGATGCCGACCCGGCCCGGACAACAGAAGACGCCGCCACCGCGCGCTGCTGTCTGGCAGGTTTGTGCGCAGACCCGCTAATGCTGCCAGCAACAGAAAAGCCTGAAGGTGCACGTACTCGCCTGCGCTGCTGCGGCTGATGAGCCGGACGAGCCACGACCACCGCAGGTGTCTGTCCCAGCCGCTGTGCTGACTGGGCCCGTCGGTACCAAGCCGGCAGCCGCGCCCGGCTGCGCCCCGACAAGGCTCTGAACTGTCGTGGTTCCGCCTGCTGTTGAGGACCGGGACCCACCGCCACCGACAGTGCCGCCGCCTGCTGCAAAACACCCTGCGCCCGTACAGCAGGGTTCCGGCCCTGGTGACAGGGAACCCCACGCGGGCACAGCGGCACCGCAGAAGCCGACAGATTCCGGTGCCCCGCCCACGCGGCCTGGCTACACACCGAAACCCACAGCAACGACAGCAAGCTATACAAAAATACGAGGGCTCTATTCATGACCCCGCTCCAGAATTCAGGGCTCCAGCAGTATAGATGAGAGGCGTGCCCGACAAGGAGAGACTTGCAAAATCAGCCCGACTCCTGAAAGACATGCGTCCATACGCACCAGGCTCCCACTCAATGATCGCCAGAAAGCCGCCCGGAAGAGCCGGTCCCGGACATTTCGGCGTTGACATGCAATAACTTCGTCATATCACCAGCCGAGGAACGGATGCCATCATCGCCTCTGTCGGGAACAGCAGAGGCACCGCTACCATCGAATTCATCGCCGGGCACCGCCAGCTCAACGACCAGACTGGGCAACAGGAGTGGCGGGGGAATGCCATTCTGTTCGGCTTCGCTTCCCGGGTCTGGCTCGGCACACAGCAGGTCTGGCTCGGCACGACGGCCCACTGTATCCCGAACAAAGGAGGCATCCGGACCTGTGTCTGGCGCCGACACCTCCCTCAGATCGGGCCGGTCAAATGCCGTATCTTCATCCCTGAACTCCTGATCCATAGCCTGTACAGTCGCCGCCCTCAGTGCCAGATCGTCCCTGCCCTTCTGACGTTTGTGGCCCCACTTGTAGAGGCAGCCGCCCGCCGCCAGTGCAGCACCGGCGGCAGGCACCAGAGCAACCAGACCTGCAAGCCCCCCGAGATCCTGAACAGGAGAGGTCCTGCCAGTGGACGCGCTACCCGGAGGAAGGCACGAACGGATGCCCAGACACCCGGCTGAAGGCAAAGTCACGAAAGCCAGCGGATGCGCTCGCCATTTCCGGTACATGCCTATGTCAGACTTGCTGACATCAGGTAGTACGGGTTCCAGACTCACAGGACAACCGACACCCTCGTAAGGCAAAGTCCCCGTCTCCATCACATACAGCCTGCAGCTGCGCGGATCGGGCATCAAATGCGGATCAGCCAGATCTGGCAGAACGTTCACCTGCTCCTGCCAATCCGTATCCTCCTGCGCATCGGTCAGACTCCAGCGCCGCAGCTGCCAGACCTGACCTGCACTACTGTTGTGCAAGCTGTACAACCAGTTCTCGTGGCGCGCCAGGGCAATTGGCCCGGAGTCGCCATTCAATGAATCCAGAACAAAGCGCCGTGTGGGTTGTGCATTATCGCATTGCAACAGGGTGCCCAGTGACCAACGCTCGACAGTGCCCTTGTACGAGCCATTGTTGCGAATCCACAAGTTAACGCCATCTTCTTCTTCCGACAGCAACAGCAACCGCCCGGGCTCACCCGGCGGCAGCCATCCCCGCCCCGCTCGATAAGAAGGGTCGTTCAGTTTTGGGCGGGTAGTGGAATGTGGACACTCAATTCCTCCGAGGCAGGCTGGGCAGTTGTTATGGCCCGGCACTGAACTGCCGTGGAAGAACGCGCTGAACGACCGGGACAGAGAAGCATTGACGTCAGCCATAGTACTCCAGTGCACCTCCTGAGGGTCCTGCCCCGTGCGGCCTCCATGAAGATAAACATGATACAGCGTGCCAGCCGAGGTCATCAGCCCTCGCAGGTCCGTCACATCATCTGCCAGCAGGTCTGTCGTATGGCGATAACGTGCTTCCTGTAATGACGATTCATGATCCAGTGGTTGTGGCGGATCGGTCTGCGGCCATTCTCGCGTTGACCTCTCCCCTGAGCGGGATAGAGAGAGCACGCGAAGCTCGGTGGCGTTATCCAATTCCCGGCGGCTGGTTACCAGCAGCCAGCGTTCACCCGATGAGGACAGCTGTACTGGCACCAGGCTGTGGCGTCGCTCACCTGGATAATGACAGTCATTCAACGGCAAGCACCAGTGGCAGAGACCATAAAGAAACTTTGGCCAGTTGTTATCCCTGTAAAAGTTGGCAATTGTCCATGTGGGCCATTGCTGTTGCATGTTCTCTTTTTCACAATCAAATGCCCGCTTGAATATCAATGTCTGATTGTTCGCAGAGTACTTGATGTCACCACACCTGGAATAACCTGCCTCAAACCGGCCCTTTGCCATAATTTCCTGAAACTCAAACAAGAAATCCTCTGGAAGCGTGTCACCATAGCCTGGCGGTTTCACTACGCGATTACGATCACAAAAACGACCACAAGACGAATCGTCAATAAACATCGATTTATAAGGCCTGGAAGACGCGATGGAAGAACAAGCAAAAGAATCAGAGCCACTCAACGAATCAGAACCACACAGCGAATCAGATTCACGCGATTCATCATCGGGTTCATACACATCCGATAAACGAGGCAACATCTTGACGCAGCTCCTGATCGGATTGCTCAAGTAACGCCCGGAAGAACAACTCTGCTGCTCACACCCATCACAGCTATCCCTCAGCAAACTGTTGTGACAACAGCGACAGTTACCAGCATCTATTGACCAGCCACATGCACAGGGCGCTGGCGAAAAAGAACAGCCGGATCTACTCATGAGGGCCTCGGGATCTTCACAGAGAGTTTGGTGGAGATCCTTCTGAGAGCAAAAAAGCCTCTCTATTGCAGCCTCTCCAGCGGCCGCGCGCGCCTCCCTGGCCTCAGTTTCGGCCTCCTGCTCCAGCGCGTCCTGGACCAGACGGCGATGGCGAGCACCACGTGCATCAGAATCGAACCGAAGACTGGCGCGCCCCCGCACCGACGCGGTCCGGGCACTGGCAGTCGACTTCACGCGCTGCTGGCGGGCGGGCTTGCGCCTGGAACCGCCGCTTTCTGCCAACACCCTGCCAGGTTCGCGCACCCGGGCACGCAACTGAGGCCGATCCGCCGGGCGCACCGACGCCAGCTCACGACACCGCCCTTGCAACTGCGCCGCCTGAGCCCGCCGGTACCAGGAAGGCAAGCGCACCCGACAGCGGCGGGGGGAGCGGGCGGGCCCGTGTTTTGCTCCCCCCCCCCCACCCCGCCTTGCAGCCGGCCCCGCCTGCGCCCGCCGGTACCAGGAAGGCAAGCGCACCCGACAGCGGCGGGGCAGCTGGCTGATCTGTTGTTTGCCGCCCAGCTGCTGCCCGGGTCCCACCGCCACCGACAGGGCCGCCGCCTGCAGCAGGGTCCCCTGCGCACGCGCCGCACTGCCGGGCGTCACAGAGGAGGACTGGTTCCGGTGTCCCGCCCACGCCGCCGAGCTACACACCAGACACAAGACCAGGGAGAGCAGCCCTGATATGCCCACAGCAGCCTGCATAGCGCAGCCCCCACAACAAAACGACACGTGCCTACAACGGCAAGGTGATCCAGTATAGACAAGAAGCAAGGTGGCTGACGGCCACAGAGTCTTTGAGGAAAGCCCGGGAGTTACATTAGCGCGCTGATCCAGGACGACAGCTTATGGAACCGGCAACCGTTTCCAAAGATGAGGCCCGGGAAGAGCGACCGCCTGTTCACCTGCGTCCAGGCTGGAGCTGCAAGTCGCCGGGGTCAAGGTATCAATCACCGGCAGAAATCAGTCTGGGAGCCGAAGCCTGAGATGACCCACCGTCGCTGTGGTTACGACTGAGCGAGCGCCTTGCACCACCAGGAACAGACAGGAACAGTGTGTCAGACGAAGCATTGTCGGACTCGACATAGAGGTTGGCACTGCCGGATCCCTCCCGCACCGCCAACCCGGCGAGCTGGGCCGCCAGCCGCGCCTCCTGATCCGGATGCAGTGCCGCCCCTCGTGTGCCAAATGCGTCAAGCGTGCAGACCGCCGCCCCCTGCTCCGTGCTGTCCGGCTCAACGTAGGAGGCGCCGGATCCAGAACAGAGCCCGCCGACTCCCCCGCCTGAGCGTCGCTCGCCTTCGCCTTCGCCCTCAAGCCAGGTCAGCACGCCCATGGACACACTCTCGCCCTCTCCACGGCCAGAGCCGCCTGCCGCCTGATGGTGATCGGGGTTCCGGCTCATGAGCTTGCGGCACTTGTGACGGCACTTGTAGACACCGCAGCCAGCGGCCACTGCCACAGCCGCGCCAGGTATCAGGAGCAGTAAAGAGGCGGCCGCTGCGGGGTCAGGGGATAGTGCGTCAGCAGCTGCCGGTATCGACATCTTTTCCGGGAGGCACTCGGGAAGATACTCAAAGCGCAGCGGACGCTCACACCATTCCAGACAGCCTCCCTCGCGGGGAAGCAGCGGTGCCAGAGCCGTTGAGCCTGGGCCATCACTATGTTTGTAAGGCAAGCTTCCCTGCGGCACCAGGTACACCCGACAGTCACTGATGATCAGGCGCGGATTGGATTCGGCAAGACTGGGCATCACCTCTACGTTTCTCTGACTCTGATCAGAACCACACGAATACAAGTCATCTATTGACTTGCATTCGGGGGGTAGATGGCATTCAGACACATTGTCTCCGGTAGCCGCCAGCTCCTTCCATCCGGTGTTCGTAGCGCACGAACAATTGGGACTGAATTCCATCTCGATAATAGAGGAGCAGGATTCTGCTGGATGGTCGGGAATCTCGGGGCGGGTGTCCAGATTGCCGTAAAAACCCATTGCATTCGGCAGCACGCGACTCCCCGACGCGCCAGCGGAAGTATGCTCGGAGAGAAAAAGACATTCCGGGTCGGCCTCGTCGGGCGACACAGCCATCTTGCTGATTGCTTTGCTCCACGACGGATCGCGCGCACCAGTCGTGATATTCCAGCGCCTCAGCTGCCAATGCTGATCCGTATTGTCATTCAGGCTATACACCCAGTCGTCATGGCGCGCCAGGGCGACAACGGGCCCTTCGTCAGCGTCCGGCTTGAACGCAGCCGCTGGTGTGCCCACATCCTCCAGCAACCGGCGCTCAACCGTGCCATTGTTGTGTCTGATCCAGACATTGACACCATTGCTCTCGTCCGACACCAACAACAGCTCTTCGCCTGGCAGCGGGGAGTTGCCTTTCTGGACGTCACCGCCTTCGGTAAAACGCAGCCAGTGCAGTTTCTCGGACGCGTCATCCGCTGCACTACTCCAGACATGGTGCAAAGTGCCATTGGAAGCCATCAATGTCTGCAGGTTCTTAGCTTGCGACACATCAGCGTCTACATGCATCTGGCCGACTTTTTCAGCCGGATCGCTGAGCGGCCCACTGTGCGATACCTGTGGGTGGGAAAGGCGCAGCACGCGCAGTAGTGCGTACCGGGATTCAGGATCCGCAGACAAAGCCCGGCTGGTGACCAGCAGCCAGACGTTTCCCGCCGGCACCAAACTGCGAAACACCTCCCCGGGCCAGTGGCAAACACGATTCGGATGGCGGCACGCAAGAGCAGAATTCTCCGACGCCTCTCCTCCAGACTGCATCGAGGAGACTTCACAGAAAGGACCATGGCGTAATACAGAAGCGACATTTGACCAGGCAGAAGCCGATGGGCACCCTCTTTTCAGACCAGCGTCCATGACACCAGCGCAACCGGAACGGTAGGCCTTGTCATCCTGATACACAGGCCCGGCACGCGCCTCCGACGAACATCCTTCGCTCTCCTGGCCCTCCAGACAGTTATCAGCACCAAGTCTGCATAGAGCAGCCGCAGACGAGCAGTTGGTTGGCGTGGTGGACGCATTACTGCCGCCGGAAGGAGGCGAAGCGTGCAAGTGCAATCGGTCCTCGTCTTCTGCAGAACTCGACATCCGGTCTTTCGTGCTGAGCACGAGATATCCTTCAGAAGTCTCCAGCCGATTATTTTTCATATCTACCTGCTGCTCGATCCTGGCCTCGGGAACCTCGCAATCCACGTCCCCTTTCCCGACAGGAAAGGCCATACACTGCCGCCATAACAGAGGCGCGGTGCCATTATCACGGAAGGGAGAGCAGCCGGCTCTGGTTGAACTCAAGCAGGGACACTCACAGCGCGTAATGCACCTGTACCTGCAATTCGGACCCGAGCCTGCCGGAGGCAAGCGCCTGTCGTCAGTGGCCAATGCCAAGCTGGCCACTTCTTTTTTATCCGCTTCAAACTTCAAGCCTGTCGTGTTCACATAGGCTTCCACCCTATTATTCTGAGCACTGGACTGCTTGATAGCGACCGTGCGAGGCGTATTGTTTGGCCCCCCCGGGCGGGCGCGCGGATCGTTCGTACGCACCAACCCCAGCGAGGCCACACTGGAGGGGGAGGGCTTGCCAGCGTCACTCGCTGACGCCTCTTCTATTCCATCTATCCTGGCTGTTACGGTGTTGTTGTACAGACCATCCTGGATGAGGCTGCCTGGACAGCCCCTCTCAAAGTTACCGCCCAGACTGGCATAAGCTCCCCCTCTTCTCAGGCT